>NZ_MQWD01000001.1:1948943-2217647 GCF_002283365.1 Rubrivirga marina
CCGCGCGGACGCGGTAGCCGTCAGCGCCCGGCACGAAGCGGACGCCGGCGGCCGCGCCGAGGTCCCCGAGGAGGGCGTCGAGGCGGGGGCGCTCGGCGTAGAACGCCGAGACGTGGGCGTCGCGCGGGGTACCGGTCGCGTCGAAGGCCACGCCGTACCGGCGCGCCACCTCGCGGAGCACGGCCGACAGCGGGAGGTCGTCGAACGCCAGCGCGCCGCCGCGCCAGGCGGCCGCCCGCCCGACGTCGGTCGCGTGCGCCTCGATCCCGCCCGCGTCGACGACGACGGCCTCGCCCGGCTCGAGCCGGCGGCTCTCCCCGCTGCCCGTCCGGTCGACCCGGACGCGGCCGTGGACGAGCGCGACGGCCGTCGCGGCGTCCTCGGCCCAGGCCCGCACGTTGAACGCGGTGCCGAGCACCTCGACGCGCGCGTTGTGGGTCGAGACCACGAACGGCACGCTCCCGGGCTCGACCTCGAAGAACGCCTCGCCCGCGAGGGCCACGCCGCGCTCGTCGCCGAACCGGCGCGGGTGGCGGAGGGTCGCGCCGCCGTTGAGCGTGACCGCCGAGCCGTCGGGCAGCGTCACTGCCAACAACTCGCCCGCCGGCGCCTCGTGGAGGACGGGCCGGGCCCACCACACGAGCGCCAGCACGCCGAGGGCCGCCAGCGCCGCCGTCCCCCAGCCGAGGCGCCGGAGCGTCCGCCCCGGGCGGGCCGTCGGGCGGTCCGCCGCGCGCCGCGCGCCGGGGGCGATCCGGGCACGGAGCGCCGGCCAGTCGGCGGTGGGGACGGCGGGGGCGGCGGCGGCGAGGGCGTCCCAGACCCGGGCGAGGTCGTCGCCGTCGGGCTCGGCGTCGAGCGCCGCGCGGAGCTCGGGGGGGAGGTCAGAGGGCATCGGGGGCGTACGTCTGGAGGCGTTCTCGGAGGGTCCGGAGGCCACGGACGATGTGGTTGTTGACGGTGCGGACCGAGCACGCCATGACCTCGGCGGCCTCGGCGTGCGAGAGCCCGTCGAACCGCGTGAGCGCGATCGCCGTCCGCTGGCGGTCGGGGAGGGCGGCGAGCGACGCGCGGAGGTGCGCGGCGAGCGAGGCCCCGTGGGCGGCGTCGTCGGGCCGCGGCGGGCGGGCCCGGTCGAGGGCGTCCGCGTGCTCGTCGAGGAGGGCCCGGCGGGTGCCCGCGTCGCGGGCCGCGTTGAGCAGGCGGTTGCGGACCGCCCGGGCGAGGTAGGCGCGGACGGACTGCGCGGGGTCGAGCCGCGCGCGCGTTTCCCAGAGGCGGGCGAACGCCTCCTGCACCGCGTCGTCGGCCTCGGCCGGCGCGTCGGCGAGCGAGCGGGCGATGCGCGTGAGCATGGGGTGGAGGTGGCGGTAGAGCGCCTCGAAGGCGTCGAGGTCGCCGGCCCGGACCCGCCGAGCCCACTCGTCGAGCGGCGGGTCGGCGTCGGAGGGGGGCGTCACGGGGCGGGGTCTGAGGGGGCGCTTTCAAGATGTACCCGCGACGGCCAGCCAGTGACCAGTCGGCACGGCGGCCCCTCAGGAGGCTCCTGATCCGCCCCGTGGGGACTGGTCATGGCCCCGGGGGTGGCGGGTAGCCCTCGCGTCCGACGGCCCCGGAGGCGGTCGCCTCCGCCGGCGGACGTCCTGTTCCACTCCTCTTTCTCCTCCCATGTCCCTGGCCACTCGTCCCCTCCTGCTCGGCGCGCTCGCCGTGCTCCTCACCCTCCCGGCGGCGGCCCAGATTCGCCTCCAGGTGATCCACAACGCCGCCGACCCGGCGGCCTCCGAGGTCGACGTCTACGTCAACGGCGCCCTCACGCTCGACGACTTCGCCTTCCGCACGGCGACCCCGTTCCTCGACCTGCCGTCCGACACCGACCTGACGGTCGCCGTCGCCCCCGGCACGTCGACGAGCGACGCCGACGCCGTCTTCTCGCAGACCTTCGACCTGCCCGAAGGCACGTACCAGCTCGTCGCCAACGGCGTCCTGTCGCCCGACGACTTCGCCGACAACCCGGACGGCGTCGACACCGGGTTCCAGCTCCTCGCGGGCACCGACGCCCAGGAAGAGTCGAAGGACCCGGAGGCGGTCGCGGTCCGCGTGGTCCACGGCGCGACCGACGCGCCGACGGTCGACGTCCGGACCGGCGGCACGGTCCTCGTCGACGACGCGACGTACACAGACGTTACGGGCTACCTCTCGGTCCCGCCCGCGGCCTACACACTCGACGTGACGACGGCCGACGGCTCGACGACGGCGGCCACGTTCGGCGCCGACCTC
Organism: Rubrivirga marina; assembly: GCF_002283365.1. Classification (NCBI taxonomy): domain Bacteria; kingdom Pseudomonadati; phylum Rhodothermota; class Rhodothermia; order Rhodothermales; family Rubricoccaceae; genus Rubrivirga; species Rubrivirga marina. The sequence continues at coordinate 1,951,224 of NZ_MQWD01000001.1, forward strand.
TCGGGCGCGGCCGGCGGCGCGGTGACCGTGCTCGCCTCGGGCTTCCTCTCGCCCGCCGACGACCAGGACGGCCCGGCCTTCGGGCTGCTGGCGGTCTTCCCCGACGGGACGGCCGCGCTCCTGCCGGTCGGGCCCGTCGCGGCCGACCCGGCGCCCGAGGCGGGCGTGCTCGGCCTCGCCGTGCCCGCGCCGAACCCGGTCGTCGGGCAGGCCCGCGTGGCGTTCTCGCTCGACGCGCCCGGCCCGGCCCGCCTCGCCGTGTTCGACGCGCTCGGCCGCCGCGTCGCCACCCTCGCGGAGGGCGACTTCGGGGCCGACCGCTACGAGGCGTTGTTCGACGCGCGCGGCCTCGCCGCCGGGGCGTACGTCGTCCGCCTCGCGACCGACGCCGGCGTCCGCACCCGGACGCTGACGGTCCTGCGCTGACACACCGGCGAGTCGTTGCCAAGTCGCTGCGGCGCCCTTCCGTTGTGGGAGGGCGCCGCGGTGCGTCGGGGGGAGCCGATCTCCCCGGCCGCGCGTGTACGAGGCGGCCCCCTCGCTCCCGCCTCCCGATGATCGACGCCCGCGCCGTCCACCACCTCGGCATCGCCGTCCGCTCGCTCGACGCCCACCGCGACTACTACGAGCGCGTGCTCGGCGCGCGGTTCGAGGGCGTCGAGGAGGTCCCCGACCAGGGCGTCCGGGTGGCGTTCTACGCCGTCGGGCCCCCGACCGCGCCGGTCCGCCTCGAACTCCTCGAGCCGACGCGCGACGACTCGGCCGTGGCCCGCTTTCTCGACGCGCGGGGCGAAGGGCTCCACCACGTGGCCTACGCCGTCGACGACATCGCGTCCCGGCTGGCGGCGCTCCAGGCCGGCGGCGTCCGGCTCGTCGACGAGGCGCCGCGCCGGGGCAGCCACGACGCCCAGATCGCGTTCCTCCACCCGACGGCGACCGGCGGCGTCCTGACGGAGCTCTACGAGCCGGCCTCGGGCCACGGGTGACATCGTGGGATCGTGGGAGGGCTGGGCCAGGCGGATGGGGCTAGTCTCCGCCGGCTCCATCCCCCCTGACCCCATGGCCCTCTCCTGGTACTTCTACGGCGACATCGACTGCTACTTCCGCGGCGGCACGTCGGGCACCGTCACCGACCTCGCCGACGCACTCGCCGCGAGCGGCAACGCGCAGGGCATCGTCGACACCATCGGGTCCTCGACGACGCCCCCGGGGCTGGCGGACTCCGTGGCGGGCCTGATCGCGACCGCGGGCGACCGCTGGCCGGGCATCCCGGTCTGGACCGCGGCCGACTGGCCGCTCGACTGGCAGGTCAAGGTCTACCCGTCGAGCCAGAGCGGCGTCGACCGGCTCGTGATGCAGCCTGGGGCTGTGGCCTTCCAGTGGCCGCCGGAGGGCGGCGGGAGCCTCAACGTCAACCTGACCCCGTCCATCGAGCCCGACGTCGCCGACCCCGACACGGTCCGCTATGGCGACGCGCTGATGCAGGCCGTGGACCAGATGGTCGTGACCCCGGCCGGGCGGGCGCGGGTGACCCGGGCGGCCGGCGGCGGGCCGGTCGAGACCGTCGACGCCCTCGCGATCCTGAAGCAGATCGACCCGGACCTGGGCAAGACGAAGGCGCCGCCGGCCAGCTTTACGGTCGCCCTCGACTCGACCCTCACGACGGTCGACACGCGGCTCGAGGTCAACGCCAACGGCGGCGTCCACCTCCAGGTCGGCTGGATCGCCGTCTCGGGCGGGAGGTCCGAGGAGGACGCCGAGGCGGAGGACGTCGGCCCGGTGATGATGCGGGAGTACCCGTGCGGCTCGTTCAACTAGCCGCCGGCGGGCGCGTCTGGGCCTATGTTCGCGGCCCCCGCAGCCCGTGCCCATGCGCGTCGCCGTCTGGCTGGCGCTCCTCGCGTTCGCCGCCGGCGCGGCGGCCCAACCGCCGCCGCTCCAGTTCCGCCATCTCGGCCTCCCCGACGGCCTGAGCAGCTTCGCCGTGACGGCCATCGAGGCCGACGACGAGGGGTTCGTCTGGCTCGGCTCGGAGGCCGCGGCGGACCGCTACGACGGCGTTCGGGTCCGACCGCACGGGATCGGGGCGGAGGAGGAGGGCGGCTACGTCTACGCGCTCGCCACGACGCCGGACGGCGCCGTGTGGGCCGGCGGAGCGGGGGGGCTGTGGCGCTGGGGGGCGGGCGCGACGTCGTTCCGGCGGGTCCGCCTCGGCGACGGCGTCGAGGTCCGCGCGCTCGCCGTGGGCGCCGCCGACGAGGGGCACCCGGTCTGGGTGGGGACGGTCGGTGGAGGGCTCTTCCGGATCGGGGGCGGCGAGGTCCGGCGGTTCTCGGCCGTGCGCGGGCACGTCGCCTCCGACACCGTCCGGGCGCTCGTCGCGCGGGCGGGCGGGGGCGTGGTCGCGGCGACGACGGGTGGGCTGAGCTGGGTCGGGCGCGGGCCGGCCCGTCACGACCGGTCGCTCGCGGACGTCCGGGCGCTCGCCGAGGTCGGGGGGAGGCTGTGGGCGGGCCGCGAGACGGGCGACGTGGTCGGGATCGGCGACGGGCGGCGCCAGCGGCTGGTGGGCGAGGGGGCGCCGGTGTGGGCGCTGGCGCCATCCACCGTCCGGCCGGGTCACGTGTGGGTCGGGTACCGTGGCGGCGGCGTCCGCCTGCTCGACGTCCGGACGGGCACGCTCGGGCCGATGCCGCCCGCGACGGGGCTGGCCGAGGCGTTCGACCGGGCCGAGGTGCTGTCGCTCGTCGAGCGCGACGGCGTGCTCTGGATCGGGACCACACGCGGGGCCTACCACGCCGACGCGGCCCTCCCGCGGTTCACGGCCTACCGGGGCGGCGGTGGGCCCCTCGCGGTCCCCGAGGTCATCGGCGTCCACCTGTCGCCGAGCGACCCGGACGTCGTCTGGGCCGGGACCGTCCAGGGCGGCCTCCACCGGATCGGCCGGCGGACCGGACGGGCCGAGCGGTGGTTCGACGCGCCGCACCCGCTCGCCGTCCTCTTCGCCATCCAGGAAGGCGACGAGGGTGACGTGTGGCTCGGCGGCCGGGGCGCGACGCTGTGGCGGTTCCGCCCCGAGGCCGGCGAAAGCGAGCCGTTCGAGCTCGCGCCCGGCCGCGGCGGCGCCGGCCTCATCGCCGACCTGACGCCGAGCCGGCGGTTTCCGGGCCACCTGTGGGTGAGTACGAGCGAGGCCGGCCTCGTCCGGTTCGACACGCGTGCGCGGCGCGTCGTGGCCCGCCACGTCGCGCTCGAGGGGCCGGGCCGGATCCCGGCCACCGACGTGTGGCAGGCCGTCGAGGCCGACGGCGCCCTCTGGGTGGCGACCGATGGCGAGGGGCTCTGGCAGATCGACCTGGCCTCGGGGCGGGCCGAGCGCGTGGCGCCGGAGTGCGGCCTCGGCGCCCGGCTCCTCTCGCTCGCCGCCGCGCCGGGCGGGCCCCTGTGGGTCGGCGGGCGGGACCGCCAGCTCGCCCGCCTCGACCGCGACGCGGACGGGCGCCCGACCGGCGCGTGCCGGATCTACGGCCCGTCCGACGGGCTCCCGCCGGAGGGCGTCGGCGGCCTGTTCGTCGACGGGCGCGGCGACGTGTGGCTCAGCACGAACCTCGGGCTCGTCCGCTTCGACCCCGAGGCCGAGGTGTTCACGCCGTTCGCCGAGGCCGACGGGCTCGCGACGTCGGAGCTCTACTGGTACGCCCGCGACCAGGGCCCGACGGGCGAGATCGCCGTCGGCGGGGCCGGCGGGCTGACCGTCTTCGACCCCGACGCCGTGTCCATCGACGACGCGCCGGCCCCGGTCGTGCTCACGGGCCTCCGCGTCGACGGGCAGCGGCGCCCGCTCGCGGCGCTCGACGGCGGGCTCGTCGTCCCGCACCGCGAGAACGACGTGGCCTTCGAGTACGCCGCGCTCGACCTCCGCCAGCCCGGCAAGACGCGCTACCGCGTCCGCCTCGTCGGCGCGGCCGACCGGTGGGCCGCGGCCGGCCCGGAGACGCGCTACCCGGCCCTCGAGCCGGGCCACTACACGTTCGAGGTCGCGGCCACGAACCGCGACGGCTACTGGAGCGCGCCGGTGTCGGTCCCGCTCCGCGTGCGGCCCCCGTTCTGGCGGACGGTCCCGTTCTGGCTCCTCGTCGTCGGCCTCGTCGGCGCCGTCGGGTTCTCGGCCCACCGCTACCGGATCGCCCAGATCCAGCGCGTCGAGCGGACGCGCCGCCGGATCGCCGACGACCTCCACGACGGGATCGGGAGCAAGATCTCGAGCGTGGCTCTCCGCCTCGACATGGTCGGGCGGACGGCCGCCCTGCCCGACGCCGCGCGTGACACGCTCGCCACGCTCTCGTCGACGGCTCGCTCGGTCGTCGGCGACCTCCGCGACACCGTCTGGCTCGTCGACGCCGAGCACGACGACCTCGCCTCGGTCGTCTCGCGGATGGAGCAGTTCGCCGTCGCCACGCTCGATCGGCGCGGGACGGTCGAGGCCCCGGCGGAGGTCCCGCCCCGGACGCTCTCGATGGAGGCCCGCCGCGACCTCTACCTCCTCTTTACCGAGGCCCTCCACAACGCCGTCCGCCACGCCGAGGCGGACCGGGTCGACGTCCGCATCGAGGCCGACGCCGAGCGCGTGGCCTTCGCCGTCGAGGACGACGGGACGGGCTTCGACCCCGCCACCGCCGAGGCCGGCCGCGGCCTGACGACGATGCGCCGCCGGGCCGAGGCCCTCGGCGGCGCCGTCTCCTGGACGCCCCGCGAGGGCGGCGGCACGGCCGTCCGGTTCGAGGCCGATCTCGGGTGATCACGTGAGGCCCCGCCCTCGCCCCCGTGCTACCCTACGTTTCACCGGTCGCCCGCCATCCATGCCCGCATCCGATCTGTCTTCCGCCGTCGTCTGGCTCGTCGAAGACGACGCCGACTACCGCGAGGCCGTCGCCGAGCTCGTGCGCGCCCACGTCCGCTCGGTCGAGACGTTCGGGAGCGTCGAGGCCGTCCTCGCCCGCGTCGACGGGATCGGGACCGGCACGCTGGAGGGCGGCTGGCCCGAGGTCGTCCTCCTCGACGTGAACCTCCCGGGCGTGACCGGCATCGAGGGCCTGAGCGAGCTGAAGTCGCGGCTGCCCGGCTCCGTCGTCGTGATGCTGACGATCCGCGACGACGCCGACACGATCTACGCCGCGCTGGGGGCCGGCGCGAGCGGGTACCTCCTCAAGAGCGCCTCGCCCGACGAGCTGTTGGGCGCCATCCGCGAGGCCCGTGCCGGCGGGATGCTCATGCAGCGCCAGGTGGCCCGCCTCGTGCTGGCGTCGTTCGAGGCCAAGAAGCCCGCGCCCGACTACGGCCTCACGAAGCGCGAGACGGAGGTCCTCGCCGAGATGGTCGACGGCCACACGCAGCCCCAGATCGCCGACCGGCTGTTCGTCAGCCTCAGCACGGTCAACAGCCACGTGCAGAGCATCTACGCCAAGCTCCACGTCCACAACGGGAGCGCGGCCGTGGCCAAGGCCGTCCGCGAGCGGCTCGTGGAGTCGAGCGAGGCGTAGGCGGATTTCGGCGGGGTCGGCCGCTTCATGCGGGCCGGTCGCCGGGGGCGAGGCGTGATGGGCCCCGCCTCGGGCAACGCCAGGGGGGCGGGGAGGGGGGGGCGGGCCGGACTCACGAGCCGCAGTCCGACGTGCCCGATGCCGCGCCCGTCTCGGTCCCCCTCACAGACCTGGGCGTTCACGTTCAGCCCAGCCGCCCCCCGATGGCAGCTCGAGCGTGACGCGCGTCCCCCGGCCCGGCGTCGAGTCCACGTCGAGCTGCCCGCCGACGAGCGTGACGCGCTCCCAGACGGTCGGCAGGCCGAGCCCGCTGCCGCCGCGGAGCGCAGCCGGCGCCGGCGGCTCGAACCCGACGCCCTGGTCCACGACCTCGAACCGGACGCGCCCGTCGACGCGCTCAGCGCGGACCGTCGCCCGGCCGGTCTCGGCGTGCCTCGCCACGTTGGACAGGAGCTCGCCGACGATCTGGTAGAGCAGGATCCGGAGGTGCTCCTCGGGCACCGCGACCCCGGCGGCCTCGACCGCGACGTCGAGCCCGTGGCGCTGGCGGTGTTGCTCGGCGAGCGCGTCGAGGAGGACGGCCACCTCCTCTTCGCGGAGCACCGGCGGGCTGAGCTCGTGGGAGAGGGACCGCGTGAGGCGGAGGGCCCGGTCGAGCACGGCCCCGACCCGCTCGGCGTCGGCGACGTGGGCCTCGATCTGCGCGCCGTGGAGGACCTGCTGGAGGTCGTCGTGGAGCACGTAGGCGATCCGTCGGCGGACCTCCTGCTCGGCGATCGTCAGCGCCCGCGCCAGGTGGCGGACTTCGTACGTCCTCGCCTCGACCTGCTCCTCGAGGGTCTCGTTGGCGTCGCGGAGCGCGGCCTCGGCCCGCCGCTGCTCGGTGACGTCGGTGAACAGGAGGGCGACCCGCCGCGCCTCGGCGGGCCCGACCCGGAACGCCTCGACCGAGAACTCGCGCCCCAGCGCGGCCGACCCCTGCTGGAACCGCGCGGGCTCGCCCGTTTCGGCGACGCGGGCGTAGGTCTCGACCCAGTACCGCTCCAGCCCCGGGATGAGCTCGCACGCGGTATGCCCGACGGGGTCCACGAGGCCGGTGTGGCGCTGGAAGGCCGGGTTGGCCTCGAGGAACCGGTAGTCCACCGCCCGGCCGCTCCGGTAGATCATCTCGAGCACGCAGAACCCCTGGTCGATCGACTCGAAGAGCGTCCGGTACTGGGTCTCGGTCTCGTGCCAGGCCGCCTCGGTCGCGGCCCGCCGCGAGACGTCGACGGCCGACGCGACGAGGCGCGTCACGCGTCCCGCCCCGTCCCACACCGGCTGGACCGTGACGTCGATCGGGAGCCGGCCCGTTTCGGACGTCCGCACGACGGCGCTGTAGGCGGCCGACTCGCCGCGCGCCGCGCGCTCGCAGGCGTCGCGGACGACGGCCTGGAGGTCCGGGTCGTGGCCGTACCAGTACCCCTCCCAGAACGGACGGCCGTTGACGTCCTCGGGCGTGACGTCGGAGGCCTCGAACACGGACCGGTTGACCTCGAGGATCGTCCCGTCGGGGTCGAGGAGCGCGACGAACGGGGAGACGGCGTCGAGGACGCCACTCAGGAGGGCCCCCTCGCCGGCGTCGGGCCCGAGGCCGAGGGAGACCGGGCGCTCGACGCGCTCCAGCATCGCCACGAGCGCGTCGATGCTGAACCGCTCGACCTTGCCGCGGACGAGGTCGCTCACGCGCGGCTGCGTCACGCCGAGGCGGGCGGCGGCCTCGGTCTGCGTCAGGTCCTCGTCGGCGACGTACTGGGCGAGCGCGTCGGCCAGTCGGTGTCGGAGACGGACGTTGGCTGGAGGATCGGGGGACGGCATTCACTCTATATAGAAATCGGCATAGCCTGGAGCGCTCCGGGTTCCCCCGAGTCTGGAGGGAGGCGTAGTCCGGCGTATCCTGGGGCCGTACCCGCGCCCGCCGACGTGACCGTTCGCTCTTCCGTCCTTGCCCTCGCCGCGCTGCTCGGCGCGTGCTCCTCGTCCGCCCCGACGTCGCCGATGGCCACCGAGACCGCTCGACCCCACGCGCCGGCCCCGCCGGGCTGGCTCCAGCACGACATGGACCGCCCGCAGCCGCCGCGCGTCGAGCCGGCCGACGGCGCGCTCCCCGTGGCGCCGCCGTCCGACGCCGTCGTCCTCATCGGGCCCGATGGGTCCGGCCTCGGCAACTGGGAGGCCGACTCCGGCGACCCGGCCCCGTGGCGCGTCGAGGACGGCGCGCTCGTGGTCGAGCCCGGGACGGGCGGCATCCGCTCGAAGGAGTCGTTCGGCGACGTCCAGGTCCACATCGAGTGGAAGCCGGCCGCCGAGCCCGAGAAGGACGGCCAGAACCGGAGCAACTCGGGCCTCTTTCTCGCCGACGGCCGCTACGAGGTCCAGATCCTCGACGTCTGGGACAACCGGACCTACGCCGACGGCCGCGCCGCCGCCATCTACGGCCAGTTCCCGCCGCTCTTCGACGCGACGCGCCCGCCCGACGAGTGGCAGGCCTACGACGTGTACTTCCGCCTCCCCCGCTTCTCGGACGGCGGCGAGCTGCTGGAGGAGGCGCGGATGACGGTCGTCCACAACGGCGTGCTCGTCCAGAACAACGAGGTCCTGCCGGGCACCACGATCTGGCTCGAGTCGCTCCCCTACGAGCCCCACGACGGCGGGCGGATCGGGCTGCAAGACCACGGGAGCCCGACGCGCTTCCGCAACCTGTGGGTCCGGCGGATCCCTGAGCGCGAGGCGCCGCCCGCCGGCTACGCCCGGTTCGACGCCGCCGATCTGACCGACGCCGAGCGCGACCGGCTCGTCGGCCGATACGCCCGCGAGGAGGGCGGCTTCTTCGTCATCGAGCGGCTGGGCGACGGCCTCGGCCTATCGATGCCGTGGCGCTCGGGCGTCCTCCCGATCGTCCCGCTCTCGCCGACGGAGCTCCAGCTTCAGAACACGGCCGGCCGGTTCGACGTGACGCTCGACGCGGCCGGCGCGGTCTCCGAGATCGCGTTCACGATGGGGGGGGCGACGTACCGCGCGACGCCGGAGTAGCCGCCCGTCGTCGCCCGCCTCGGCGGCTCGCCCGAGGCGGGCGGGCCCGCTAGAGCGCGTCGAGGGGCTCGTTCTCCGTCGTCTGTGCCGGGACGTCGCCGCTGGTGCCCCGGGGCTCGGGGCGGTTGGCGAGCCACACGCCGAGCAGGACGATCGTGGCGAGCGCCAGCCCGCCGTGGGCCACGATGACGGCGCCCGGCCACGGCTCGCCCTTCGCCTGGCGGACGAAGAGGTACGCCCCGCCCGAGGCCACGACGAGGAACGAGACGAGGAGCCACCACCCGGCGCCCGCCTGCACCGAGGCGAGCCCGACCGCCAGCAGCACGATCCCCGAGATCGCGAACAGGCCGTGGGCGATCCCCAACGGCCGCCCGCTCTCGAGCCCGCGGCTGTGGCGGACGGCCATCGTCAGGCCGATGAGCGCCGCGAAGATGAACGCGAAGAAGGCGATGAGGTACATGAGAGGGGAGGGGAGAGGCGACGGGCCAACGAAGCGGGAAGCGTCGCGGGATCCGCGCACGGGCGGTCTTGGGGCGACGCCTGACGCGCCGGCTTCGCGAGGACTCCGCCATCGGGAGGCCTCGGGATCATTTGATTGTTGGAACAGGTAATAGCCGCCGGGTCCTCGTGGCCCGTCCGAGCACCGCGGCTCGAGCCGCGCCTTCTCATCACCCCCACGACCATGACCATCCGCACCTTGTTCGTCGGTGTCCTCGCCCTCGGCCTCGCGGCCTGCGGCGCCGAGACCGACGCCCCGGCCGTCGAGACCGACGGCACCGTCACCACGGCCGGCGCCTTCACGGAGCTGCCCGCCGTCCCGGCGGGCACCTACGCCATCGACCCGGCCCACTCGCGCGCCGAGTTCCGCGTCCGCCACCTCGGCATCTCGACCGTCACCGGCCGCTTCGGCGACGTCTCCGGGACCTTCACCGTCGGCGACGACCTCGGCACGCTCGACGCGACCGCCGTCATCGACGCCACGACCATCGACACCGGCAACGAACAGCGCGACGGGCACCTCCAGAGCCCCGACTTTTTCGACGTCGCGCAGTACCCCGAGATCACGTTCCAGTCGACGGAGGTCCGCCCGGCCGAGGACGGCGGGTTCATCCTCGTCGGCGACCTCACGATGCACGGCGTGACGCGCCCGGTCGAGCTCGAGGCCGAGTACATCGGCTCGTCCAGCATGGGCGAGACCCAGAAGGTCGGGTTCTCGGCCCGCGGCGAGATCACCCGCCAGGACTGGGGCCTCACGTGGGCGCAGACGAACGAGGCCGGCGAGGCCCTCGTCGGTGACGAGGTCGAGCTCATCATCGAGGTCGAGGCCGACCGCCAGGCCGAGACGGCCGACGCCGCCCCGGCCGACACGACGGCCGGCGCCTAGGGAACCGGGGGACGGGGGACGGGGAATAGGGACTCGCGCCCTCCCCGCTTCCCATCCCTCCTCCCGCCCCCCGTCCGAAGCCCGTCGCCTTCCTCACGGGGGGGACGGGCTTCGTCGGGTCCCACCTCGCCGAGGAGCTCCTGCGGCGGGGCTACGCCGTCCGCGCGCTCGTGCGGCGCGACCCGAAGTGGCTTGAGGGCCTGCCTGTTGAGATCGTCTCTGGCGATCTCCATGACACGGACGCGCTGGCCGCGGGCGTCGACGGCGCCGCCCTCGTCGCCCACGTCGCCGGGCTCACGCGCGCCCGGAGCCAGGCGGAGCTCGACCGGGCCAACGTCGACGGCACCCGGGCCGTGCTCGACGCCGTCCGCGACGCGACCGAGGCAGGCGGGGCCGCGCCGCGCGTGCTCGTGACGAGCAGCCTCGAGGCCATGGGCCCCAACCGGATCGGGCCCGACGGACGCCCCGAGCCGGCGACCGAGGCCGACGTGCCGCAGCCGGTCTCGATGTACGGCCTCAGCAAGGCGCGGATGGAGGACGCCGTCCGCCGTGACTACGTCGGCCTCGACGTCACCGTCGTCCGCCCCCCGGCCGTGTACGGGCCGCGCGAGGCCGACCTCTACGAGATGGCGAAGGGCGCCGCGCGGGGCCTGTTCCCGGTGGTCGGCCGCGAGGACGTCCCGCGCGTGTCGATGGTGTTCGTTCGGGATCTGGTCCGCGGCATGGCGGATCTCGCGGAGACCGACGCCGCGCGCGGCGAGACGTATTTCGTCGGGACGCCCGGCTCCTCGTGGGCGGAAGTCCGGGCCGCGCTGGAGGCCGCGCTCGGGAGGACGACGGTCACGCTTCGTGTGCCGGGCGCGGTGATCGGCGCCGTGGGGGCGTTGGCGGAACGCGTCGGCGGGCTCGTCGGCAAGCTCCCGCCGCTGACGCAGGACAAGGCGGAGGCCGCGCGGCACGCGTGGGTCTGCTCGTCGGAGAAGGCGCGCGAGGCGGTCGGCTACGCGCCCGAGGTGGGGCTGGTCGAGGGGTGGGCGGAGACCGTCGCGTGGTACCGCGCGCGGGGTTGGCTGTAAGGCGGGGGCATCGATCGACCGCTGGACCCTGCTCCGTCCGCTTCGAGGCCAAGGTGGGGAGGCCGGCGGGTAGTGCATTCGGGCCAGGCGCCGGCCGGCCGCGGACGATACTCTGGGCCCGTCGTCCGCGGCTGTTGCTCCTCACACTCCCACTCGAATGGCTCGCTCCCTGCTCGCCGCGCTCGTCGCGGTCCTCGCCTTCGCCCAGGCCGCCCAGGCCCAGTCCGACGCCCTCCGCCGCGTCGTCCTCGCCGACGGAACGGTCCTCGTCGGGTTCGTCGCCGATGAGGGCGCCGACCCGGTCGTCCTCACCACGGAGTCGGGCGTGGAGCAGCGGATCCCGCGGGCGCAGGTCGTCGAGATCGCGCCGCTCATCGCCGGCCGCTTTTTCCGCCTCGACCCCACGCGGACCCGCCTCGTCCTCTCGCCGACCGGCCGGACGCTCGGCGGCGGCCGCACGCGCGTCGGCACGCTCCTCTACATCGTCCCGAACGCGACCGTCGGCCTCAACGACCGACTGGACCTGGGCGGCACGTTGTTCTTCTCCTTCGGCTCCGACTACCTCTCGGCCGTCCCCGTGGTGGGCGCGAAGTTCGGCGTCGTCGACACGGGCTCGTTCGCCCTCGCGGTCGGCGGCAACGTCGGGACGGCGCTGGGGGAGGACACCGACGGCACCTTCGTCGCGACGCCCTACGCCGCCGTCACGATCGGCGACGAAATCCGGTCGCTCTCGGCGAGCGTGACCGGGCTGATCGGGGCGAGCCTCTCGGCCGGCGACATCGACGCGGCCGACGGCGTGCTGCTGGCGGTCGGCGGCGAGGCCCAGCTCAACAACGGCGTCAAGATCCTCGCCGACGTCGGCGTGCCGATCGCGGAGGGCGGCAGCGGGGCCGTCGTCGCGCCGGGCGTCCGGTTCTTCGGCGACCGCTACTCCGTCGACCTGTTCGGCGTGCTGGGCGTGGCCGACGGCGAGTTCGGCGGGTTCGCTCCGATCGGCAACTTCGCGTTCAACTTCTAGCCGGCGCGGGGTAGGGGACGGCCGCATAACCCGCTGCCGGGGTCGTTTCCCCCTTGCCGCCGCCCCACCGCGCGGCTACCCTGACCGACCCGGCCCCGCCCGATGCCTCGCCTCCTCCGCCTCGTCGTCCTGCTCGCGGTCGCCGCCAGCGCGGCGCCGGCGAGCGCCCAGTACTTCGGGTTCGGCAAGAACCGCGTCCAGTACCGCGAGGCCGACTGGCGGACGCTCCGGACGTCGCACTTCGACGTCTACTACTACGAGCGCGACGCGGCGCCGGGCGGGCGCGTCCTCGCCGAGTTCGCCGCCGAGGCGGCCGAGGAGGCCTACAGCGAGGTCTCGGCCCTCTTCGGCACCGACATCGCCCGGCGGATCCCGCTCGTCGTCTACCCGACCCACGCCGACTTCGCCGTCACGAACGTGGCCGAGCTCCCGGTCTACGCCGAGGGCATCGGCGGCGTGACCGAGCTGTTCAAGAACCGGATCGCGATCCCGTTCACCGGCGACTGGCGCGACTTCCGGCGCGTCGTCCACCACGAGCTGGTCCACGCCGTCATCAACGACCTGTACTACGGCGGGTCGATCCAGAGCCTGATCCGCAGCGGCAACCGGCTCCGCATCCCGACGTGGTTCAACGAGGGGCTGGCCGAGTACAGCGCGCAGGGCTGGGACACGCAGTCCGACATGTACGTCCGCGAGGCGATCCTCGAGGACCGGCTGCCCGACATCCCCCGCCTCGGCGGGTTCTTCGCCTACCGCGGCGGGCAGGGCGTGTGGGACTTCGTGGCCCAGGAGTACGGCCGCGAGAAGATCACCGAGATCCTCGACCGGATCCGCCTCGGGCGGAGCGTCGACGACGCGTTCCGCCGCGCGACCGGGCTCGGGCTCGACGACCTCTCCGAGCGCTGGAAGCGGACGCTCCGGACGGTCTACTACCCCGAGGTCGCCGCCCGCGAGGACGTCGAGGCGGTGGCGCGGCCCGTCGCGACCCGGGACGTCGGCGGGGCCGGCTACCACGCGAGCCCCGTCATCACGCCGCAGGGCGACCGCGTGGCCTACGTCGCCACCCGCGACGGCCTCTTCGACGTGTACGTCGCCCCGACGGCCGGCCGCGACGCGCCCTGCAAGGTGATCGACGGCCAGGACAACGTCCAGTTCGAGAGCCTGCGGATCCTGACGCCGGGCCTCGCGTGGAGCCCCGACGGCCGCCGTCTCGCGGTGGCGGTCACGAGCGCCGGCCGCGACCAGATCGCCCTCGTCGATGTGCGCGAGGGCGACGTCGAGAGCGTCGACCTGCCGGGCGTCGAGTCGGTCGTGTCGGTCGCCTGGAGCCCCGACGGCACGCGCCTCGCCTTCGAGGGGACGGCCGGGGCGACCTCCGACATCTACACCGTCGAGCTGGCGACGGGCGCCGTCGCCAACCTCACGCGCGACCTGTACTCCGACCACGCGCCGGCCTGGAGCCCCGACGGGCGCTCGCTCGTGTTCCACTCCGACCGCGCCGACGCGCTCGTCCTCGGCCGGGCGACGCCCCGCGCGGCGTTCGACGGCACGTTCGACACCCGCGCGCTCGGCCGCGGCCAGTTCGACCTGTACCGGCTCGACCTCGACACGCCCGCCCGCCTCGTCCGCCTGACGACCGAGGCGGTCTGGGACGAGACGGACGCCGCGTTCGCCCAGAGCGCCGACGGAACGGTCCGCCTCCTGTTCGTGAGCGACCGGAACGGGATCCCGAACCTCTACGAGAAGGACCTCCGCACGCTCGAGGAGCGGCCGCTGACGAACCTCCAGACGGGCATCCTCGACGTCTCGCTCTCGGCCGACGGGAGCCGCGCGGTCTTCCTCGCGCTCGACGACGGCACGCCGAGCGTGTTCTTCCTCCGCGACCCGTTCGGCCGCGACGACCTGCCCGCGACGCTCGCCCCGAACGTCTGGGCCCAGCGCCGGATGGGCGGGGCCGACGAGCCGGCCCCGTCGCTCCTCCTGGCCTCCGAGACGACCCGCGAGCGGAACCCGCTCCTCCGCGACGCCGCCGACGGCCGCCCGCCGGCCGCCCCCCCGCGCCGCGCCGGCCCGCCGACGCCCGAGGACCTCGCCTTCGCCGACTCGATCCTCGCGCTCCTCGGCGACCCACCCCCCGACCTCCTCGCCTCGGCCGACACGCTCCTCCTCGACCCGACGGCCCCCGAGCGCGGTCCGCGCGTCGACATCGACGCCTACGAGTTTTCCGACGCCTTTGACGGTGGGGCCCGCCAGCGGTCTGGCGCCGTCGAGGACCCGTTCGACCCGCCGTTCGCCCGCGACTCGACGGGCGCGCTCCTCGCCCGCGACTACCGGCTCCGGTTCTCGCTCGACCTCGTCTACGCCGGCGGCGGCTACGACACGATCTACGGCGTCCAGAGCGTGACGCAGCTCCTGTTCTCGGACATGCTCGGCAACCACCGGATCGGGCTGGCGACGAACCTCGTCCTCGACCTCCGCAACTCCGACTACGTCCTCTCCTACGAGTACCTCCCGAAGCGGACGGACGTCGCGGTCCAGGGCTACCACCTCGCCCGCCAGCTCCGGGCGCCGGGCGCCAACACGATCTACCGCTACCGGAACTACGGCGTCATCGCGAGCGCGCGCTACCCGCTCGACAAGTTCCGCCGCGTCGACGCCGAGGTGGGCCTCCTCGGGGTCTCGCTGACGGACCTCTCGAACCTCGGCGAGCGCGCCCGGAGCCGCCTGTTCGCCGTTCCCCGCGCGACGTACACCGTGGACAAGACGGTCCCGGGGTACCTCGGGCCGCAGTCGGGAACGCGCTGGGCGGCCAGTCTTTCGGGCGCGCCCGGTCCCGACGCCTTCTTCGCCACGGCCCTCGCCGACGGCCGGCGCTACTGGTCGGCCGGGCCGGGCTACGCGCTCGCGCTCCGCGGCTCGGCCGGGCTCAGCCTTGGGCCCAACCCGCAGCGGTTCTACGCGGCCGGCGTCCAGAACTGGGTCAAGACGTCGTTCGACAGCCTCCCGGTTGAGAGCGCCGACGACTTCATCTTCGCCACGCCGGTCCTGCCGGTCCGGGGGTTCGGCTTCAACGAGGCCGCCGGCGACCGCTTTGCGCTCGTGAACCTCGAGGCCCGCGTGCCGCTCATCGCCGCCGTCCTCCCCGGCCCGATCCCGCTCGCGCCGCTCTACAACATCCAGACGGTCGGCTTCATCGACGCCGGCGTCATCGCCGACGGCGGGATCGACGTGTGGCGGACCGAGTCGGTCGACGACGACGGCGACCCGGCGACGCCGGAGGTCGAGCGCGAGGTGCTCGACGACGTGCTCCTCGGCGCCGGCGTCGGCCTGCGGACGTTGCTCCTCGGCTACCCCGTCCGCCTCGACTGGGGCTGGCCGTTCGACGGGAAGGAGTTCGGCGAGCGCCGGCTGTACTTCTCCATCGGGCTGGACTTTTAGAGTCGGGGCTCCCGGTTCGCGGTTCCGAGTGGGCCCGACTCGGCGCCGAGGCGGGCAGGGTGGAGGCGCTGGGGGTCTGGGTGTCATCCTGAGCGAGCGGAGCGAGTCGAAGGATCTCTAGCGAATGCGACCTCACTGCGCGCTCTCGGCTACAGCGTGGGGTCCCGTCGCACCAGAGATCCTTCGGCTTCGGCCTGTGGCCTCCGCTCAGGATGACACGGTTGGGGGTGTTCGGCGCCCCGCCAACGGCATCTCCCCGTACAGCGTGCACTCTCCATGCCCTCCTCACCCCCGGGCGGGCACGCAGCAGATAGGTTCACCGTATCCCCCCGTGCGCGGTGCCCCCAGTTCGGCGCCGCGCACGCCGTCTATAGAGACCTGCCGCAGAGCGACCCCCGACCGATGCAGACCGACGTCCGAGCCCTCAACAGCGTCGACTACGTCCTCGACGTGACCGTCCCCGCCGAGGACCTCCAGCCCCAGATCGACGCCGCGCTCAAGCGCGAGCGCGCCCAGATGAACCTCAAGGGGTTCCGTCCGGGCAAGGTCCCGATGAACGTGGTCCGCCGGATGGTCGGGCCGCAGGTCGCGGTCCAGATCGCCGAGCAGGCCATCGGCGAGGCCTACCGGACGGCCGTGGCCGAGAACGAGGAGATCGAGCCGCTCGGGCAGCCGCGCCTCGTCGAGCTCGACTTCGACTTCGAGACGGCCGACCAGCCGCTCAAGGCGCAGGTCCAGTTCGGCGTCCGCCCCGAGATCACGCTCGCCGACCTTTCCGACGTGCCCGTGACCCGCGTCGTCCGCGCCTTCACCGACGAGGACATCGACGCCGACATCCAGCGCCGCCGCGACCTCGCCGCCGAGGAGGAGGACGCGCCCGAGGGCACGGCGATCACGACCGAGCACGTCGCGATGGTCGACATCCAGCCCGTCGATCCGGAGGGCAACGCGACGGGCGTCAAGCAGAACGCGGCCCGGATCGTCATGGCCAACCCGGACCTCCGCCCCGAGATGGTCGAGGCCCTCGAAGGCCTCACCATCGGCGACGAGACGACCGTCGAGCTCCCGCACCTCCACGGCGACGACGAGGGCCACGACTACGACGACCACGTCGACCGCTACAAGCTGACCGTCGTCGACGTGCTGGAGCGCGTGGTGCCGGAGGTCGACGCCGACTTTATCAAGTCGCAGACGAACGGGGAGAGCGAGGACCTCGATGACCTCAAGGGCCAGATCCGCGAGGAGCTCGAGAGGTCCTGGGCGGCCCGGGCCAACCAGGCCCTCGAGCAGAAGATGGTCGAGGAGTTCGTCCTCGGCCACCGCGAGACGGTCGCCGTGCCCGAGACGCTCGTGGAGGCCGCGCTCGACACGATGTTCGAGGAGGCCAAGAAGCAGCACGGCGGCGACCTCCCGCCGACGTTCGACGTGGACGCGTGGCGCGAGCAGAACCGCCAGCAGGCCCAGGACCAGGTCCGCTGGCTCCTCATCAAGGACGCGCTGATCGAGGAGGAGGGCCTGGAGGTGACCAACGAGGACTTCGAGGCCGAGTTCGAGAAGCTCTCCGGCGACGGCGCCGACGCCGAGCTCGTCAAGCAGTACTTCTCGTCGCAGCCGCGACTCCTCGAGCAGATGGGCGACCAGCTCCTCAACCAGCGCGTGTTCGGCGCGCTCGAGGGCCGGTTCCGCGTCGTCGAGAAGTCGGCCGACGAGATCCGCGCCGAGGCCGAGGCCCGCCGCGAGGCCGCCGCGAAGGCTCCCGTCCAGCTCACGCCTGCCGCCGAGCCGGCCGAGGCCGGCGAGGAGACGGAGGCCGAGGACGAGGCGTAGCTCCGACCCCGCCCGCCTCGACGCCGAGGCGGACCGACTCGCTGGCGAACGGACCCGCCAGCCGCCGGCGCCCTCTCCCCGAGTGGGGGAGGGCGCCGTTCGTTCGGACCCGGCCGGCCCTCGGCCGAACGCTCGCCCAAGGGCATTGCGGAACCGCGTCCGCGCGGCCGGGTGCCAGCCCAAACCCCTCCCGACACGAGCGGCGCCCGTGAGCGCCACCCGCATGAGCCAGCTCCACGACTTCGTCTCGTTCTCCAAGAACCTCACGTCCCTCCCGGACGACATCTACTCCGGCCCCCAGCAGACGGCGCCGATCAACGCGCTCGTCCCGATGGTCGTCGAGCAGACGACGCGCGGCGAGCGGTCGTACGACATCTTCAGCCGCCTGCTCAAGGACCGGATCGTGCTGTTCGGCACGCAGGTCAACGACACGACGGCCAACCTCGCCGTCGCGCAGCTCCTGTTCCTCGCGGCCGAGGACCCCGACAAGGACATCAACCTCTACATCAACTCGCCCGGCGGCGCCGTCTACTCCGGCATGGCCGTCTACGACACGATGCAGTTCGTCAAGCCCGACGTGGCGACGATCTGCGTCGGCTTGGCGGCGTCGATGGGCTCCGTCTTCCTGCTCGGCGGGGCCAAGGGCAAGCGGGCGGCCCTCCCGAACTCGCGCATCATGATCCACCAGCCGTCGTCCGGCGCGCAGGGCCAGGCCTCCGACATCCAGATCCAGGCCGAGGAGATCCTCTACATCAAGAAGCGGATGAACGAGGTGATCGCGCACCACACCGGCCAGACGGTCGAGAAGGTCGAGAAGGACACCGACCGCGACAACTTCATGAGCCCGATTCAGGCCAAGGAGTACGGCATCATCGACGCCGTGCTGGGCGCCGGCTCCGGCGAGCCGGCCGAGAACATCGAGAAGATGGAGGACGCCGGCGGCGAGGGCGCCGAGTAGCGTTCCCGACTCACTCCCCCGACCCGGCGGGCCCGTCCACGAGGGCGGGCCCGCTTCTTCTGGGGCCGAGGCCCTGCCCGTGGTCTCGGGGGTCTGTGAAGAGCCGCCAGAGCCCGCGAGTGTCCGTGGATCGAGTCCAGATAAGAGCGTAGTCTGGATCTCGTCCAAACAAGACGCCCCATGCGCCTCGCTCCGCTCGCTCTCGTCCTGCTGACCGTCGGTGCCAGCGCTCAACCCGCGACCCTCGCCGGACGTGTCCTCGGAAGCGACGGCGCCCCGCTGCCTGGCGCCGCCGTCGTCGTCGAGGGGACGGCTCGGGGCGCGGCGGCCGGCGCCGACGGCCGGTTCGAGATCGCCGGCCTCGATGCGGGGCCGGCCGAGGTCGTGGCGACGCTGCTCGGCTACGCCCCGGCCCGCCAGCGCGTGACGCTCCTCGCCGGCGAGACGGCCGAGGTCGAGGTGGTCCTCCTCGAGACGACGCTCGACGCGGGAGAAGTGGTCGTGACGGCGCGGGAGACGCTGACCGGCCGGGGCACGCTCGACGTGCCGGGCTCCGGTCATTACGTCGGGCCCCGGGTGATCGAGCGGGTCGGCGGGGGCGACATCCACCGCGTGCTCCGGGAGGTGCCCGGCGTGACGATCCAGGAAGAGGACGGCTACGGCCTCCGCCCGAACGTCGGGCTCCGCGGGAGCGGCGCCGAGCGGTCGAGCGCGATCACGCTGATGGAGGACGGCGTCCTCATCGCGCCCGCCCCGTACGCCGCCCCGGCCGCGTACTACTTCCCGTCGGTCGGGCGGATGGACGGGGTCGAGGTGCGGACGGGCGCGGGCCAGATCAAGTACGGGCCGGCCACGACGGGGGGCGCCCTCAACCTCCTCGCCGCGCGGATCCCGGAGGGGGCGGAGGCCCGGGGCGAGGTGGTCCTCGGCCCGAACGACCAGCGGACGCTCCACGCCCGTGCCGGTGCCTCGACCCCGTCGGCGGGGTGGCTCGGCGGGCTCGGCGTCGGCGCCGTGCTGGAGGTCCGGAGCGACGACGTTGACGGGTTCAAGACGATCACGGGTCCGAGTGGGAGCGCGCTCCTCGCCCCCAACGGCGACCCGTACGAGACCGGGTTCGACAAGCTCGACGTGTTCGGCCGCGTCCGTCTCGCCACGCGTCCCGAGGCGGCCGTCTTCCAGAGCCTCACGCTGACCGCCGGCCAGACCGACGAGGTCTCCGACGAGACGTACCTCGGGCTGGCGGCCGCCGACTTCGAGGCCACGCCGTACGCCCGCTACGCCGGCAGCCGCTACGACCGGATGGACGCCGACCACGAGGCGCTCCGCGCCCGCCACGTCGCCGTCTTTTCCGACCGGCTCGACCTGACGACCACCCTCTACCGGAATGCCTTCGCGCGGAACTGGTACAAGCTCGACAAGGTGTCGGCCGGAGGGGGGAGCGTCGGGGTCGCGTCGATCCTCGACGACCCGGAGACATACGCCGGCGAGTTGGTCGCCGTCCGCGGCGAGGGCGCGGGGAGCCTCTACGTCAAGGCGAACAACCGGTCGTACCTCAGCCGGGGCGTGCAGACCGTCGCGGGGCTCCGCCTCGGAACGCCCGCGCGGGGGGCGCTCGTCGAGGCCGGCCTCCGTGTCCACGCCGACGAGATGGACCGCTTCCAATGGGTCGACGAGTACGCCGCGGCGGCGGGGCAGACGGTGATCGTCGCCGAGGGCACGCCCGGGACCGACTCGAACCGGATCGAGTCGGCGGAGGCCGTGGCCGGATTCGTCCAGGCCGACATCCAGCTCGGCGCGCTCGCCGTCACGCCCGGCGCCCGTTTCGAGTCGGTCCGGCTCCGGCGGGAGGACTTCGGAACGGCGGACCCCGAACGGACCGGCGCCGACCTGTCGGTGCGCGAGAACACGGTGTCGGCGTTGATCCCGGGCCTCGGCGCCGTGCTCGACGTCGGGCGCGGCTGGCGCCTGTTCGGCGGTCTCCACCGCGGGTTCGCGCCGCCGGACAGCCGGCCCGAGACGGACCCCGAGTCGAGCGTCAACGCGGAGGCCGGCGTCCGCTTCGGGGGGGAGGCCGTCGAGGTCCAGGCCGCGCTCTACCACACGGCCTACCGGAACCTCCTCGGCAGCGACCTCGCCGCGGCCGGCGGGGGGGGCACGACCGACCAGTTCAACGGCGGCCGGGTAGACGCGACCGGTGCCGAGGTCGGCGTCTCCGCCGACCTCGCCCGCCTCGGCGGTGCGGCGGACGTCGCCGTGCCCGTCCGCGTGGCCTATACCTACACCGATGGGCGCTTCCAGAACGCGTTCGAGAGCGACTTCGACGCCTGGGGCACGGTGGCGGTCGGCGACGAGCTCCCCTATCAGGCTCGTCACCGACTGTACGTCCGCGCCGGCGTCGAGCGTGGGGGGTGGGCGGTCGCGCTGCTCGCGAACGCCGTGTCCGACATGCGGGCCGTTGCCGGCCAGGGCGCGATCCCCGAGAGCGAGCGGATCCCGGCCCACGCCGTGCTCGACGTCGTCGCCGAGGCGCCGCTTCCGGGGGGGCTTGCCCTCACGGGACGCGTCGTCAACCTGACGGACGAGACGTATGTCGTCGCGCGGCGGCCGGCGGGCCTTCGCCCGGGCCTCCCGCGGACGGCGACGATCGGTCTCCGCGTTCGCATCGGGCGGTAGCGCAGGCGGAGCAGGAGGTTCGGCGAAACGCCCGGGGGGACGGCAACCCCGGAGCGCCGTCCCCGTTGCACGGGTCATGCCGCCCCTCGTATCCCTGCTCGCCCTCGTCCTCGTCGCCCTCAGCGGCGGCGGCGACGCGGCGTGGGCGGCGGCCGAGCGCGGCAGCGCCCCGGTCGAGGTCCCGGCCACGCCCGAGGCGCCGGCGGAGGCCGAAGACGGGGAGACGGAAAAGGACGCGGTCCCCGTCGAGCAGACCGCCCCGGCGGAGATCGTCGCCGCGCGGCGGAGCGCCGGTGGGGACGATGGGGCCTCGGCATCGGAGCCGCCGGGGACCCCGCCCCCAAGGCGCTAACCGAGCCCGCGCCGCGCCGGCCCGCACTGTCGGGCCGCCTGGCGGTGCCCCGAGGTGGGGCACCCCGGCCGCGCGAGGCATGCCGCCGACCGGGCGCCTATTCTGACGGCGCACCGGTCCTCCGCTCGTCCCGGGGCCTGTCGGTCCCGCTTCTCCGACCCTCATGCAGACCCTCATCCAGCCCTTCCAGTCCTTCTTCAAGACCGAGGCCGCCGGCGGCGTGCTCCTCATGGCCGCCGCGGTCGTCGCCCTGATCTGGGCCAACAGCCCCGCCGCTGGCGCCTACGCCGACCTCTGGGGCACCTACGTCACCGTCGGCGCCGGTAGCTTCGAAATCTCGAAGCCCCTGATCCTGTGGGTGAACGACGGCCTGATGGCCATCTTCTTCTTCGTCGTCGGCCTTGAGATCAAGCGCGAGGTGCTGGCCGGCGAGCTGTCCGAGCCCCGCAAGGCCGCGCTCGCGATCGCCGCCGCGCTCGGCGGGATGGCCGTGCCGGCGCTCCTCTACACGGCCGTCAACCTCGGCGACGCCCGCGTCGATGGGTGGGGCATCCCGATGGCGACCGACATCGCGTTCGCGCTCGGCGTGCTCGCGCTTCTCGGGAGTCGCGCGCCCCTGGCCCTCAAGGTGTTCCTCACGGCCGTCGCCATCGTCGACGACCTCGGCGCCGTCGTGGTCATTGCCCTGTTCTACACGGCCGAGCTGAACCTCGCCGCGCTCGGCGGGTCGCTCGCGCTCGTGGCCGTCCTCGCCGTCGTGAACCGCCTGGGCATCCAGCGGCCGGCCGTCTACGGGCTAATCGGCCTCGCGGCGTGGGTCCTCATGCTAAAGTCGGGCGTCCACGCGACGATCGCAGGCGTGCTAGTGGCTCTCACGATCCCGGCCACGCGGAAGATCGACGAGCAGGAGTTTGCCGACCGCGCCGACGGCCTCCTCGCCCGCTTCCGCGAGGGGATCGCCGGCTCGCCGACGGACCCGACGCCGGACCAGATGGCGGCGCTCCACACGCTCGAGGAGGCCGTCGAGCACGTCGAGACGCCGCTCCAGCGGCTCGAGCACGGACTCCACGGGTTCGTGGCGTTTTTCGTCATGCCCGTCTTTGCGCTCGCCAATGCCGGCGTTGCGTTCGGCGCCGACGCCGCCGCGCTCGTGACCGACGCGGTCGCACTCGGCGTGATGCTGGGCCTCGTCGTCGGCAAGCCGCTCGGCGTGATGCTTCTGGCGTTCCTCGCTGTCAAGACGGGACTGGCCGCGCTGCCGTCCGGCGTCACGTGGCGCCAGGTGCTCGGCGTGAGCTTCCTGACCGGCATCGGGTTCACGATGTCGATCTTCATCGCGAACCTCGCCTTCGGCGCGGGGCCGCTGCTCGACAGCGCGAAGATGGGGATCCTCGGCGCGTCGGTCGTCTCCGGCGTTCTCGGGGCCGTCGTCCTCATCGGCGCGTCGCGTCGGGCCGCTCCGGCCCGGGTCGAGGCGGCCCCGGTCGAGCCGGCGCCGCGATCCGAGGTCCCGGCCTGACCCGGCCCGTCACCGGACCCCGCCCGCCTCGACGCCGAGGCGGGCGGTGCCGGCTCAGCGGGAGGGGATCAGGATCAGATCCTCCTGCGGTGGGACGAGCCACTCGGCGCCGTCGTCGGTGATGACGACCATCTCCTCGACCGAGATCGTCTTCGTGTCGTCGCCCTCCAGCGGCCACGCGTGGAAGCCGTCGAAGGCGAAGGTCATGCCGGGGCGGAGGACGTCGAGCTGACGGCCCGACGGCGTCCGGCCTTCCTGGCCACCGCCGAGGCTCGGGCCCGAGTCGTGCGCCCAGTAGCCGACGGGGTGGCCGGTGCTCCACATGACCGGGAGCGAGCCGTCCTCTCGCATCACGGCCCGCTGCGCGAGGTCCACATCGACGCCGCGCGCGCCGGGGCGCATGGCTTCGAACGCGGCGCGGCTCCCGCGCTTGGCGGCCTCCCAGCGCGCCAGCGCCTCGGCCGGCGGCTCGGTCTCGCCCGGCGCCAGCACGTAGGCGAACCGCTGGATGTCCGTCACCCACATGTCGCCGACGCGGATGCCGAAGTCGGTCTGAATGAAGTCGCCCGGCTGGATCACGCGGTCCGTCGGATGCGAGTGGCCCCGGTCGCGGCCGGAGTTGACGGCCGGGTTCTGGTCCGGCGCCCACCCGTCGCCGACGCCGGCCTCGGCCATCCGGGCCTCCAGGAAGTCGGCGATGTCGCGGTCGGTCGTGACGCCGGGGACGGCCGCGGCGTAGGCCTCCTCCTGCCAGCGCGCCGTGAGGGCCGCCGCCTCGCGCATGATCTCGACCTCGGCGGGCGTCTTGACGGCGAGCCACTCCGAGATGAGCCGTTCGGCCGAGACGGTCCGGTCCATCCAGTCGCCGAGGCCGGCCTGCATCCGCTCGTACTGGGTGGAGGAGAGTCCGTCGGCGATCGGCGTCGAGCCCCGGTTGATGGCGACCGCCTCGGGCGCGTGCTCGTCGAAGAGGGCGACGACCGACGGCCAGACGCCGGCCCCGCGCTCGATCTCAATCACGCGGTCGTGGACGCCGAGCTCGCCGAGGGCCGTGGCCTCGCCGGCCGGCGACACGGCGATGGGGGAGAGGCCGTCGTCCGTCCGGAAGAAGAGGAAGGCCGCCTCACCGCCCGCGTTCTCACACCCGACGTGCCGGGCCATCGGGTCGTTGTCGTTCTCGCGGCACAGGATGAGCCAGGCGTCGACCTCGGCGCGGTCCATGGCCTCGGGGAGGAGCCGGGCGATCCGTTCGGCGCGGATCTCGGGCCACGCGCTGGTGGTGGGCTGGGCAAGGGCGGCCGGAACGAGGAGGACGGCGAGGAGGGCGGTGCGCATCGGCGGAGAGAGGGGGCTGGGCCAACCTACCCCCTTGCGTGTGGGGCACGCGCCGGCCGGAAGAGTCGGACGGATTGGCCGCGCTGGGGAATCGGATGAGTGCTGATACCTTCGCGCCTCCTCGTCCCCGCCGCCATGACGATCCGCCCCGCCCGGCCCGACGACGCTGATCACCTGCTCGACATGTGGCTGGCGTCCGTCCGCGCCACCCACACGTTCCTTACGGAGGCCGACGTACAGGCGCTCTTGC
Organism: Rubrivirga marina; assembly: GCF_002283365.1. Taxonomy (NCBI): domain Bacteria; kingdom Pseudomonadati; phylum Rhodothermota; class Rhodothermia; order Rhodothermales; family Rubricoccaceae; genus Rubrivirga; species Rubrivirga marina. Next base: position 1,975,669 of record NZ_MQWD01000001.1, read on the forward strand.
CCGTCGTTCGCGACGAGGCGCTGCCCGCACTCGAGGTGTGGGTCCTGGTCGATGGGGGCGTCCCGATCGGGTTCGCCGGCCTCGATGGCGCCGCGCTGGAGGCGCTGTTCCTCCACCCGGAGCACGTCGGCCGGGGTGGCGGCCGGCGGCTCGTGGAGCACGCGCGAGCGCTCAAGGGGCCGCTTACGGTCGACGTCAACGAGCAGAACCCGAAGGCGCTCGCCTTCTACGAGGCCCTCGGGTTCGAGGTGGTGGGGCGGTCGGACACCGACAGCAGGGGGCGCCCGTTCCCGCTCCTCCACCTGCGGGAGGCCGGGGCCGGAGGCGACGGATGAGCGCACGGCGTTCACCGGAGGTTCGGCGTCGGGCGGTTGCCGCCCGCGAGTGGCGGGTCTAGATTTGCCGCCCGGTCCGCCCGCAGGACCCACGGAGAGGTGGGTGAGTGGCTGAAACCACCGCTTTGCTAAAGCGGCGTGCCCTTAACGGGGTACCGGGGGTTCGAATCCCCCCCTCTCCGCACGACGTCCCGCCCCGCTGGCGCCCGCCGCCAGCGGGGCGTTTCTGTGTCCCCGACTCCCGGACTCTGCCATGCCCCGCCCCGCCCGCCTCGTCGCCCTGATCGTCGCCGTCGCGGCCCTCGTCGCCCTCGCGCTGTGGGCGTTCGGCCGTGGGGACGAGGGCGAAGCCGAGGAGCAGCAGGCCGCCGCGGACCCCGTCGCCGAGATGGAGGCGCTCAACGCGCAGGTCGAGGTCTCGGGCATCTCGCTGGGCGACGGCACGCTCTCGGCGACGCTGACCAACCGGTCGGGCGTGATGCTGGACCGCGCCGTCGCCCGGTTCGACCTGTTCAGCGGCGGCGAGTCGGTCGCCGACGCGTCCGTCTCGACGTTCGGCCTCGGCCCGGGGAACTCGGCTGAGGTCTCGACCGACCTGCCCGGGCCGGTGACGATCGACAGCGCGGCGGTCCGCGAGACGGTCGCGACGCCCGCCCCGTAGTCTACCCTACCCCGCCTCGGCGGACCGCTCGGCCGCTCCCGCGGCGGCGGCGAGGCCGGCGAGGCGGCCCGTCGCCCAGGCCCAGAAGAAGTTGTAGCCCCCGATTGGGCCGAACGCGTCGAGCACCTCGCCCGCGAAGTGGAGGCCCGCGTGGTGCCGGCTCTCCAGCGTCCGCGGGTCGACCTCGCCGAGGGCGACGCCGCCGCCCGTGACCTCGGCCTTCTTGTAGCCCTCGTCGCCGGTCCACGGCAGCGGATAGGAGGTCAGCGCGTCGAGGAGGCGGAGGCGCTCATCGCGGCGGAGGTCGGCGCGGTTCCGGTCGGCGGGGACGTCGGCGTCGGCGAGGAGGCGGTCGGCGAGGCGCGTGGGGAGCGTCTGGCGGAGGGCGGTGATCACGAGGCCCGGGCCGGGCGCGGTGAGCGCGGCCTCCCACGTCTCGGCGTCGTCGGGCGTCCAGGCGACGCGGACCTCGGGCGCCTCGCCGCGCGCCCGTCCGAGCGCCGTCAGGTGCGACACGTTGAGGACGGCCGGCCCGCTGTAGCCGCGGTGCGTGAAGAGGAACCCGCCCGACGTCTCGAACGCGCCCTTCCCCAGCGGCACGCGGACGTGGGCGTCGGGGAGCGAGACGCCCGCGAGGTCGGCGTGCGGGGCCGGGTCGGCGAGGAGCGGAGCGAGGGCGGGGTACGTGGGCTCGACGCGGTGGCCCTGCCGTGCCGCCAGCCGGAGCCCGAACCCGTCGCTGCCGGTCTTCGGGACCGACAGGCCGCCGGTCGCCACGACGACTGCCCGCGCCCGGACCGACTCGCCGCCGCGGACGTCGACGCGCCATCCGTCGCCGTCGGACTCGACCGCCGCCACGTCCGCGTCAAACCGGGTTTCGGCGCCGGCCTCGCGGACTGCCTCGACGAGCCCGTCGCGGACGTCGGTGGCGCGGTTGGAGACTGGGAACAGCTTGCCCGTCTCGGGCTCGAGGGCGAGAGGGATGCCGAGGTCGTCCTCGAAAAAGGACCGCTGCTCGGCGAGCGGCCACGACGCCAGGATCCGCCCCATGAGCCGGCGCGACGAGTCGGTGACGAACACCCGCTCATCGACGACCGACGGGAGCACGTTGCACCGGCCGCCGCCCGAGACGACGATCTTCTTGCCGCCCTGTCTGGTCTTCTCGAGGAGGAGCAGGCGGGCCCCGGCGCGGGCCGCGAACGTGGCCGCCAGCAGGCCGGCCGCGCCCGCGCCGATCACGGCGACGTCGGTCGAGTCGGAGGCGGCGGGCATTGGGCGGGGGCGTGGGGGAGGGGCCCGAACCCACGAGGCCCCGCGGCGATCCGCGCCCGTCGAGGGCGGGAATCGGAGGGCGGGACGGCGTCCGCCCTTGACAGCCCGGCCGGAAGGGCTTAGAATGGGACTGTAACCGGTTACACCTGCGGTTGCAGCCTCTCTGGGCCGGCCGGCCCTTCTTTTTCCTCTCGTCTCGGTAGCGCTTCCAATGGCCGTCACCATGCGCGACGTTGCTCGGCAGGCCGGGGTCTCGGTCGCCACGGTGTCCCGCGTGTTCAACGAGAGCGGGCCGGTCGGGGAGGAGACCCGGCAGCGGATCATGCGGACGGCCGGCGCGCTCCGCTACGTCCCCAACGGGACGGCCCGGAGCCTGACCACCAACACCACCGAGACCGTCGGCGTGCTCCTCCCGAACCTCTACGGCGAGTTCTACTCGGAGGTGATCCGGGGCGTGGAGGGGGCCGTCCGGGCGCGGCGGTACCACACGCTCCTGTCGTCGGTCCACGACGGCCCCGAGGAGCTCGTCGCCGCGCTCCGCACGCTCGTCGGCCGCGTCGACGGGCTCGTGGTGATGTCGCCCGACATCGCGGCCGACGTAATCGAGGCGAACCTGCCGGAGGGCCTGCCGGTCGTGCTCCTCGGCGCCGCCGTGCCCGGCCACGCGGCCGTGACGATCGACAACGAGGCGGGGGCCGCGGCCATGGTGGCCCACCTCGCCGGCCTCGGGCACCGCCGGATCGCCCACGTCGCCGGCGGCCCCGGCAACGCCGACGCCCAGGCCCGGCTCGCCGGCTACCGCCGCGCCGTCGCCGAGGCCGGCCTCGATGCCGACCCCGCGCTCGTGGTCGACGGCGACTTTACCGAGTCGTCGGGCCACGCCGCCGCGCGCGCGCTCCTCGACCTCTCCGACCGCCCGACGGCCGTGTTCGCGGCCAACGACTCGATGGCCATCGGCGCGCTCCGGGCCGTCCGCGAGGCCGGCCTCGACGTCCCCACCGACGTCGCCCTCGCCGGCTTCGACGACATCCCCGTGGCCGAATACGTCACGCCGGCCCTGACGTCGGTCCACGTGCCGATCCACGAGCTCGGCGCGCGGGCGGTCGAGGCCGTCCTCGACGCGATGCTCGACGGCCTCGACGGCGCGGCCGCCACGTCCACCACGCTCCCCACCCGTCTGGTCGTCCGCGAGTCCTGCGGCGCCGGCGGCTGACCCCGAACGTCCCCCCGACGCGGCCGCTCTGGCCGACCCCTCCTTCATTACCCCCAGCGTCCATGCAACGCACTGCTACTCTCCTCGTGCTCGGCCTCCTGATGGCCGGGCCGGCGCTCGCCCAGCCCGACCGGGTCGGGCAGGACGTCGTCTGGGCCCGCGACATCGGGTCCGCTTCGATCACCCTCGACGGCATGCTCAACGAACCCGAGTGGGCCTCCGCCGAGACGCTCCAGTTCCGGTGGAACGACCCGCTCGGGTTCCCGGGCAGCGGCCAGTTCTTCGAGACGAACCCGTTCGGCCTCACCGACCCGGCGGACCCGACGGACGCCACGATGTACTTCCTCCGCAAGGGGAACGACCTCTACATCGGGATGATGGCCCAGGACGAGTCCGTCGGCGGGGCCACGAGCCTCTGGAACTTCGACGGGATCATCATGGCCATGACCAACAAGGCCAACCGTCCGGACGACTTCTCGGAGCTCGACGACTACAGCGGGTTCGGCGCCGTCCGCGCCGAGTTCTTCTACGCGTGGTTCCACCCGGCGGACACGACAGACACGGGCATGGTGGTCCCGGGGATCGACCCCCGCGGGTTCTCCAACTTCTTCGGCGTCGGGTTCGGTGACCCGATGGACGCGGAGCGGAACGAGGAGGCGTGGGATTACGCCACGACCGTCGACGGCGTCGCCAACGACGACTTCAACGGCGGCTCCGAGTTCACGCCCGACAACGGGTACACGATGGAGATGCGGATCGCGCTCGACTCCCTCGGCTGGAGCCTCTCCGAGCCGATGGCCCGCGTCCCGATCAGCCTCGCCGTCGAGGACGCCGACTACGGCTGGCCGCAGGACCCCGAGCAGTACGTCGCGACCCGGACGTGGTGGCAGAGCCGCTGGGGCAACAACTACAACGAGGGCGTGGCCTACGTGGCCGGCGACCCGAGCGTGACCGTCTCGTCGGGCCCGGCCCCGGCCTACACCGAGCCCGAGTTCACCGTCCCGAGCGGGCTGAACCTCCCGGAGGTGACCGTCGACGGCATGCTCGATGAGCCCGCCTGGGACGCCATCGACCCGCAGTTCCGCCTCCAGTACCAGGCCGACGCCGACTTCCTGGACGCGAACCTGCCGGGCCCCGTGGCCCAGACGAACACGTTCTACTTCCACCCGGATGAGAACCCGGTCCTCGACCCGACCATCGGGAACATCTCGATGTTCTACAAGGGCTCGCGGCTCTACATCGGGCTCGACACCGACGACCAGGCCATCAACGGGAGCGAGTCCGAGAACACGCGGGACGGCTTCCGCCTGATCATCCGGTCGCGGGACAGCACGATCGCCGGCCTCCAGTACGCCGCCGAGCACCTCCGCCTCGACTTCTCGATCGACTCGACGGGCGCCGTTCGGTTCACCAACGCCCCCGACGAACTCCTCGTGGACGGCGTGGTCGAGACCGGCGTCTCGTTCAAGGGGGCGTCGACGGTCGCCGACCCGAGCGACATCGACACGGGTTATCAGATGGAGGTCTCGATCGACCTCTCGGCGATCGGCTACGACGGCGACCTCGAGAGCGACGGCGCCCAGATCTACATCGCGCTGAACTACTTCGACGGCGACTCCCTCGAGGACGACGCCCAGAGCTACGGGACGCGCACGTGGATCGTCGGTGAGCGCGGCAACGGCGCGGCGATCTACGGCTACCTCGACCCGGCGACGCTCGTCAACACGGCCGCCGAGGGCGCGCCGGGCGCCGACGTGCTCCAGATCGGTGCCACGTATCCGAACCCGTCGACGGGCCTGACGACGCTCCGCTACGAGCTGAGCCGGGCCGCCGAGGTCACCGTCGAGGTGTTCGACGTGCTCGGCCGCCGCGTCCAGCGGACGGACGGCGTCGCTCGCGCCGCGGGCGTCCATGAGGCCACGGTCGACGGCCGCGCGCTCAGCGCCGGCGCCTACGTCGTCCGCGTGAGCCTCGCGGACGGCACGACGGCGACGGGCCGGATGCTCATCGCTCGCTAGCCCCTCCAGGTGCGGACCGGCCTTCGGGCGGGCCCGCACCTCCGTTTGCCCGAGGCGGGCCGAGCCGGACGCTCGGCCCGGCCCGCCTCGGGTCCTCGGGTCCTCGCCCTTCGGACTCCCATGCTGACTCGGTTCTCCCTGCGCCCCGCCCGTCTGGTCGCGCTCGCGTTCGCCGCCCTCGTGCTGATGGCCGCGACCGCGAGCGCCCAGACCGGCAAGCTCTCCGGCCGCGTGACCGACACGAACGGCCAGCCCCTCATCGGGGCCTCCGTCCTCGTCGTCGGGACCACCTACGGCGCGGCCACCGACATCGACGGCGTCTACAACGTGCTCCGGATTCCCCCGGGCCCGATCTCCGTCCGCGTCAGCAGCATCGGGTACCAGACCCAGGTGGTCGAGGGGGTCCAGATCGCGTCGAACCAGACGCGCGAGCTGGACGTCACGCTTCAAGACGAGACCGTGACCGGCGAGGAGGTCGTCGTGACGGCCGAGCAGCCGATCGTCGACGTGACCCAGACGAGCACGGTCCAGACGATCGGCCGGGACGACATCGACGCGCTCCCGGTCCAGGAGCTCAACGACGTCGTGAACCTCCAGGCCGGCGTCGTCGACGGGCACTTCCGAGGCGGCCGCCTCGGCGAGGTCCAGTACCAGGTCAACGGCGTCTCGGTCAACAACCCCTACGACAACTCGTCGACGCTCACGCTCGACCGGTCGGTGCTCCAGGAGGTCCAGGTGATCTCCGGGACGTTCGACGCCGAGTACGGCCAGGCGCTCTCGGGCGTCGTCAACGCCGTGCTCCGGAGCGGCGACGCGAACCGCTACGAGGCCTCGTTCGAGGTGTTCAGCGGCGACTACGTCAGCCCCGGCAACGACTCGACGCAGGTCCGGACGTTCATCGGCGGCATCGACTCGGTCGCGACCGTGGCCTACGCGCCTTACGTCAGCGACGTCGACCCGACGAACCGGCTGAACTTCCAGGCCAGCCTCAGCGGTCCGGTCCCGCTCGTGCCCAGCACGACCTTCCTCCTCAACGGCCAGCGGTTCGTGAACAACGGTCTCCTGGCGGGCGAGCGCCGGTTCGTGCCGACTGACTCGAGCGACTTCGAGCGGAACGTGTTCAACGGCTCCGGCGACGGGGCCGTCGTCCCGCTCGAGTACAGCCGGCGGTGGTCGTACCTCGGCAAGCTGACGAACACCTCGATCTCGAACGTCCAGCTGGCCTACCAGGCCATCGGCGCCTTCCGCGACGCGCTGCCCGGGAACGCGGCCTCCTATGGGTACCGGTTCAATCCGGACGGCCTGAGCAAGCAGCACGAGGTCTCGCTCGTCCACGGGTTCGACGTGCTCCACACGCTCTCGAACAACGTGTTCTACGAGCTGAGCCTCCGGCAGAACTACTTCGACTACTCCGACTACGCGTTCGAGAGCCTCGGGACGCTGCCCGAGACGGGCACGCGCGTCCCCCTCCCCGACGACTCGCCGTACCTGGCGGGCGGCCGGCCCATCGGCTCGCAGAACTACGAGAACGGGGCCATCATCCAGGGCTACGACCTCGGCCGGTTCGTCCAGCGGACGAACGCGTACGTGGCCAAGAGCGCCGTCACGGCGCAGGTCACGAACGTCCACCTGCTCAAGGCCGGGTTCGAGATCCAGCGCTCGGACGTCGAGTTCGGGACGCCCGGCTCGGTCCAGCCGCTCGTGATCAACGGGGTCCAGCGGCTCGGCGTGCTCCGCGACACGCTGGGCGCGCAGGTCATCGACTTCCAGCCGGTCCAGGGCGCGGCGTTCGTGCAGGACCGGATCGAGTGGGGCGACCTCCGGGTCCGCGCCGGCCTCCGGTTCGAGTACTTCGACGCCAACGCGACCGTCCCGAGCGACCTCCGGAACCCGGCCAACGCGATCCCCGACGCGCCCGAGTCCCGGCCCGTCGACACGTCGGTCAAGTTCGCCGTGGCGCCCCGCCTCGGCGTGTCGTTCCCGTTCCTTGACCGGGCGAGCCTGTTCTTCTCGTACGGCCACTTCTACCAGCTCCCCGGGTTGGGAACGTTCTTCAACAACGCCGACTACTCGGTCCTCCAGGACCTCCAGCAGGGGAACGAGGGCGAGCAGGGGATCCTCGGGAATCCCGACCTCGACCCCGAGTTCACGGCCCAGTACGAGTTCGGGTTCAAGAGCCAGGTCACGCGCGACCTCGGCCTCGACGTGAGCCTGTTCTACAAGGACATCCGGGACCTCCTCGGCGTCGAGTTCATCCAGACCTACACGGCCGCGCAGTACGCGCGGTGGACGAACGTCGACTTCGGCAACGTCCGCGGGTTCACGATCGCCGTCGACCAGCGCGCGCTGGGGCCGCTCTCGACCACGCTCGACTACTCGTTCCAGATCGCCTCGGGCAACACGTCCGACCCGCGCGAGACGTTCAACCGCGTCCAGAACGGCGACGACGGGCTCCCGCGCGTGGCCCCGTTCGACTGGGACCAGCGCCACACGCTCAACGCGACGGCCATCGTCTCGGAGCCCGGCAACTACAACGTGACCGGCATCCTCCGGATGGGCACGGGCCGGCCGTACACGCCGTCGATCGGGACCGGCTTCGGGGCCAACCTCGAGCCCAACTCGGGCCGGAAGGACCTCTCGGTCGTCGTCGACCTCCGGGCCGAGAAGGTCCTCGACGTCGGCGGGGCCGGCGCGACCGCGTTCGTCCGCGTGTTCAACCTGTTCGACAGCTACTACCAGAACGGGTTCGTCTTCGCCGACACGGGGAGCCCGTACTACACCCTCAACCCGCAGCAGCAGCTCAACCCCGACCCGACCCGGTTCGCCGACCCCCGGCGGATCGAGATCGGCCTCTCGCTGCGCGGCTCCCGGCCCGTCCGACGCTAACGCCCGCCCCGCCTCGGCGCCCCCGCGGGCGCTCCCGAGGCGGGCCGATCCGGCCCTCCGCACCGCAATGACTTCGACGCACCGCCTCTCCGCTGCCCTCGCGCTGCTCCTGGCCGCGCTGGCGCCGGCCGCCGGCGCCCAGGCGCCCCTGCCCACCACGCCGCCCGAGTTCCGCGGCCAGATCAACGCCGAGCGCCAGGGGCTCCACGACGCCAACCGGATCCGGACCCTGTTCTACAACTACGGCATGGTCGGCGACTTCGAGGGGAACGCCGACCTCAGCGTGTTCCACTCGGTCGAGGTCCCCCGCGGCATCGGGCTCAACTACTCCGACGGCATCACGCCGTACGTCCTCGCCCGCGTCACCCAGGAGAACGGGACCCAGGCCTACGTCATGCTCACGGGGTTCCGCGAGCGCCAGGCCCGGAGCCCGCTCACCAACCGCATCATGCGGTTCGAGCCGCGCCCGGGCTACGTCGAGACCGACCCCGAGATCAACGAGGGCACGGCCGTCGCCATCTCGAACGACTTCCGGACGTGGCCCGGCGCGGCCAACCTCAACGAGGAGTTCGACCCGGCCACGGACCCGACCGAGTGCTGGTACGACAAGCGGGACGACCCCGACGACCCGGGCTGGTGCGGGTCCTGGAACGGGTTCTTCGGCAAGCGGCCCAACGCCGACCAGGAGTCGTTCTTCGTCATGGACGACAACTACTACGACGCGTTCGCCTTCTTCCCCGACAGCCGGGACCGGACGCGGCGCGGGCTCGGCCTCCGCGTCGAGGTCCGCGGCTTCCAGTGGGCCAACCCGCAGGCCCAGGACGTCATCTTCTGGCACTACGACATCGTCAACGAGTCGACGACGCGCTACGACGACATCATCTTCGGGCTCTACATGGACTCGGGCGTCGGCGGCTCGGGGCTCTCGTGCGACGGCGTCGCCGAGTCCGACGACGACAACGCCCGGTTCGTGCGGAACCTCAACGGGCGCGACCTCGACCTCGTCTACACCTGGGACGAGGGCGGCCACGGCGTCTCGCTGAGGTCGAACTGCGAGGAGACCGGCTACCTCGGCTACGCCTACCTCGAGACGCCCGGCGACGCGACCGACGGCCTCGACAACGACGCCGACGGGATCACCGACGAGCGCCGCGACAACGAGCCCGGCGACCCGGTCGTGGGCCAGGACGCCATCCGCGCGGCCATGCTGGCCCGGGGCTACGACCTCGCCCAGTTCGAGATCGAGTACGGCCCGCTCGAGCAGCGGCCGGCCTACGTCGCCGGCATCTGGTTCCCCGGCGACGAGGACCTCGACTGGACCGCCGAGTTCTCCGACACCGGCGCCGACGGCGTCTACGCCGACGACCGGACGTTCGGCAGCGGCGAGCCCGACACGGGCGAGAACGACGGGATCCCCACGCCCGGCGAGCCCAACTTCAACCAGACCGACATCACCGAGTCGGACCAGATCGGGCTCACGGGGTTCAAGCTCAACCGGATCCGGGGCTCGGGCGAGGTCGACGGCATCGTGTTCTTCCAGAACGAGAGCCGGTGGCCCGAGCGGCTCTACGAGCAGTTCTCGGACGAGAACCCGAACGTCCGCTTCGACCCGACGATCGTCAACAACTACAACATCGGGTTCCTCTTCGCCTCGGGCCCGTTCACGCTCGACGTCGGGCGGCGGGAGCGGTTCAGCCTCGCGCTCGCCTACGGCTCGAACCTGACGGACCTCCAGGACAACGTCGAGGTCGTCCAGTCGATCTACGACGCGAACTACCAGTTCGCCACGCCGCCGCCGCTCCCGACGGTCCAGGCGTTCGCCGAGGACGGCCAGGTCACGCTCGTGTGGGACACCCGCGCCGAGCGCTCCATCGACCCGGTCACGAACCTCAACGACTTCGAGGGCTACCGGGTCTACCGCTCGACCGACCCCAACTTTCTCGACCCGCAGGTCATCCTCGACGGCCGCGGCACCGGGCCCATCGGGAATGGCCGGCCCATCGCCCAGTTCGACCTCGACAACGACGTCAACGGGTACTCGAACCTCGCCGTCAGCGGGATCCAGTACTACCTCGGAGACGACACCGGCATCACGCACCGGTTCACGGACACCGACGTCGTCAACGGACAGACGTACTACTACGCCGTGACGGCCTACGACTCGGGCTCGGAGGCCTTCAACTTCTACCCGTCGGAGAACTCGATCACGGTCTCGCGGACGCTCCGCGGCGGGACGATCCTGCCCCCAAACGTGGTCCAGGTCCGACCGAACGCCCGCGTGCCCGGCTACGTCGGCGCGACGGCGTCGGAGCCGCAGCGCGTCTCGGGCGAGGGCACGGGCACGGTCACCGTGAACGTCCTGAACTCGGACGTCGTCCCGGAGGGCCGCTTCCGGGTCGAGTTCGAGGGCTCGGCCGACAGCGTCGCCGCGCGGACGTACTCGCTCGTCGACCTCGACTCGGGCGAGGTCCTGGTCGAGGGCGGGACGGACTTCGCGGGGGCCGAGACCGGGCCGATCTCGGCCGGCGTCCAGCCCGTCGTGACCACGCTGGCCGGCGTCACGCCCGACCCCGACGCCAGCGGGTTCACGTCCGGCTCGACGAGCACGACGCTGACCGGGTCGTACATCGGGCCGCTCTCGCCGAACCTCATCCGCGAGGGGTACCCCGAGGACGTGGTCCTCGAGTTCGCCGACACGCCGCTCACGACGTCGCGGGCCGCGATCGGGCAGCCGCCGACCCCGGCCAACTTCCGCCCGACCGGGGCCGACTCCGGCTTCGAGTACGAGTTCTTCTACCGCGAGCTCAGCGGCGACAACACCCTCAACGCGGCCGGCGAGTTCATCGACCTCCTCACGCCCGACCCCGCCTCGGGCGCGCTCCGGGCCACCTGGCGCATCGAGGTCACCGAGGCCGGCGACGCGCCAGGCGCCGGCGACACGTTCCGCCTCGTGGTCCTCACGCCGTTCGGCCCCGACGACGCGTTCACGTTCACGACGACGCCGGCCCGCGTCGACGCCGCGGCGGCGCAGGAGCAGTTCGAGGAGCAGGAGCCGTACGTCGTGCCGAACCCGTACGTCGCCGCGGCCTCGTTCGAGCCCGAGCGGTTCGCGACGGCCGGCCGCGGCGAGCGCCGCATCGAGTTCCGCGCGATCCCGGCCGGCGCGACGGTCCGGATCTACACCGTCACCGGCGACCTCGTCCAGACGCTCGCGCACGACGGGATGACGACGGGGATGGTCCCGTGGAACCTCCGCACGAAGGACAACCTCGACGTCGCGCCGGGCCTCTACATCTTCCACGTGGACGCCCCGGACGTGGGCGAGCACGTCGGCCGGTTTGCCATCATCAAGTAGCCGCCGCCATGACCCGCACGCTGACTCCGCCGACCTGGCGGTTCTCCCTCGTCCTGCTGGCGGCCCTCGCCGCCTCGGTCGCCGCCTCGGCCCAGACCAAGACCGGGACCACGTTCGGCCAGTTCTTGCTGATCGAGCCCAGCGCCTCCGTCGCGGCCCAGGGCAACGTCGGCGCGACGGCCCGGACCGACGCGCTCTCGACGTATTACAACCCGGGCGCGCTCGGCTTCCAGACCGCCTCGAACGTCGGGTTCTCGCACAGCACGTGGCTGGCCGACATCGACTTCAACCACGCCGCGGTCGCGCTCAAGATGGGCTCGGCCTCGACGCTCTCGCTGGCGGTCACGTCGCTGGCCTCGGGCGACATCGAGGTCCGCACGCCGGACCAGCCGCTCGGGACCGGCGAGCTGTACTCGGTCCAGGACCTCGCCATCGGGCTCGGCTACGGGCGCCAGTTCACCGACCGGTTCGGCGCGGGCGTCAACGTGAAGTACGTCCGCGAGACGATCTGGCGGAGCTCGGCCCAGACCATCGCCCTCGACGCGGGCGTGATCTACGAGCTCCCGTTCCGGGCCACCCTCGGGGCGAGCATCACCAACTTCGGCGTCCCGGCCAGCTTCGACGGGACCGACCTCCGGATCCGGTTCGACCAGGACCCCGACACCTTCGGCGACAACGACAACCTCCCGGCCGCGCTGGAGACCGAGGAGTTCGCGCTCCCCGTCTTCTTCCGCGTCGGGATGAGCTACCCGGTCCAGCTCGGCGACAGCCGCCTCGTCCTGGCCGCCGACGCCTACCAGCCGAGCGACAACAGCAACAGCGTCTCGGTCGGCGGCGAGTGGTCCTACGCCGACCTCGTCTTCGCCCGGGCCGGCTACCAGGACCTCTTCCTCGAGGACGCCGAGGGCGGGCTCCGCGTCGGCGGCGGCCTGAAATACCGCGTCTCCGGCTTCGACTTCGCCTTCGATTACGCCTGGGCCGACCACGGCAGCCGGCTCGGCGCGACGCAGCGGTTCACGCTCGGCCTCGGCTTCTAGACCCACGTTCCGTCCCCCTGGAGGGGGAGAGAGGACGGCGGAGTGACGACGGCCACGGCGCCGCTCGCTTCGCCCTCACCCCCGCCTGTCCCGCCTCCCCGACCCCTCGTGTCCCGTCTGCTCGCCCTGCTCGCCGTCCTCCTGACGGCCGGCGCCGTCCACGCCCAGACGGCCACGGCCGTCTTCGACGAGGACGACACGCCGGGCGACGGCGCGTACGCGGCTTCCGACGGCGGCGCCGTCGGCAACGCGACGCTCGACCTCGCGGACGGCCGGCTCCCGATCGCCTCGAGCGGCGCCGTCAGCGGGGCGGACTACGGCGTCCTCACCTACGCGCATGGCGACGGCGGCGGCTGGTCGCTCCTCGTCGGCGCCCCCGGCTTCCCGGCCCTCGACCTCACCGAGGCGGACAGTGTCGTCGTTTTCCTCAACGGCCCGGTCGGCGTGCCGGGCGTGGCGCTTCCGCGGCTCGCGCTCCAGGACGCCGACGGCGACCGGACGGTCGGCGTGTCGCTCGACTTCGGCACGCGCGTGGGCTTCGCCCCCAACGAGAGCGGGTTCCTCGACGGCTCGGCGACCGACCTCATGGTGTCCGTGAGCTACGTCGAGTCGCTCCCGGCCGAGGTCGCGCGGCCCGGCTACCCCGAGTCGATCCGCCTCACGTTCGCCGACGAGGTCGTGGCGACCTCGACCGCCTCGATCGGCTTCCCGGCGCTCCCGGCCCGGTTCACCGTCGCCACGGAGGCGGGCCTGGAGCTCGCGTTTCGGTTCGTGGACACCGACGGGGACGGGACGCTCAGCACCGACGGCGAGTACGTCGAGGTGCTGACGGAGGACCCGGCGACGGGCTCGCTCCGACAGACGTGGCGCATCGAGGCGCAGAACGACCCGGCGTCGCCGCCCGCCACGGGCGACGCGTACCGCCTCGGCGTGTTCAACGGCGGCGTCGACGGCGATCCTGGGACGTGGCAGCGCCGGGCCGTCGCCGTCAAGGACTTCGGGCCCCTCGGCGCCGTCGACGCGGCCCGGATCGCGGGCGTCGTGTTCGAGAACACCGAGGCGACGACGAGCGAGCGGACGCTCTGGATCGACGCGATCTCGGCGCTCGTCTACGATGGCGACCCCGAAGGCCCGGCCCCGCCGACGGCGATCGTGGCGGAAACGGGCGACCGCTCGGTCCGCCTGAGCTGGACGCCGGCGGACGGCTCGCTCGGCGTCGTCGTGTTCCGCCAGCCGGCGGCCGGCGGCCCCTACGAGCGCGTCACGCCGACGCCCGTCCGCTTCGACCACTGGTTCGACCTCGGCGTCGACAACGGCGAGGCCGTCCGCTACGTCTTGCGATCGACGGCCTCCGGTGGCATCGGCTCGCGGATCCAGGGGCCGGACTCCGGCCCGGTCGAGGCCGCGGCCGAGGCGGGCGCGCCCGACGTCTACATCGAGGACACGGCGCGGCGCGCGTTCGACTTCTTCTGGGAAGAGGCGAACCCGGCGAACGGGCTCGTCAAGGACCGGAGCACCGAGGGCTCGGCCTCGTCGATCGCGGCCGTCGGGTTCGGGCTTTCGGCCATCACGGTCGCGATCGACCGCGGCTGGATCACGCGCGAGGAGGGCGTCGAGCGGACGCTGAACACGCTCGACTTTTTCGCGACGTGCTCGCAGGGCGACCAGAGCACAGGTGTCTGCGGCTACCGCGGGTTCTTCTACCACTTCCTCGACATGCAGACGGGGCTCCGCCGCGGCACGACGGAGCTCTCGACCATCGACACGGCGCTCCTCCTCGGCGGCGTCCTCCACGCGGCGCAGTACTACGACGGCGACGGCGCCGAGGCCGACATCCGCGCCCGCGCCGACCAGATCTGGCGGCGCGTCGAGTGGGACTGGGCCGCCAACCGGCCGCCGCTCGTGGCGCTCGGCTGGAAGCCCGAGGAAGGGTTCGCCATCTGCAACGGCGGGCTCTGTGACTGGACTGGGTACAACGAGGCCATGATCCTCTACGTCCTCGGCCTCGGCTCGCCGACGCACCCGCTCCCCGACGACGCCTGGGACGCGTGGACCGCCGGCTACGCGGGTCAGTGGCAGACCCACTACGGCTACGAGTTCCTCACCTTCCCGCCTCTCTTCGGTCACCAGTACAGCCACGTCTGGATCGACTTCCGACACATGCAGGACGACTACATGCGGGGCCGCGGGATCACCTACTTCGAGAACTCCCGCCGCGCGACGCTGGCGTCCCGGGCCTACGCCATCGCCAACCCCGGCAACTTCCCCAACTACTCCGCCGAGGAGTGGGGGCTGACGGCCTCCGACGACCCGTTCGGCTACCGGGCCCACGGCGCGCCGCCGGCCCAGAGCGACAACGGGACCATCACGCCGACGGCCGCGGGCGGCTCCTACGCCTTCACGCCCGACCTCTCGCGCGAGGCGCTCCGCACGTTCTACGCCCGCTACACCAACGGCCTCTGGGGCGACTACGGCCTCAAGGACGCCTACAACGTCGAGGAAGGGTGGTTCGCGAGCGACTACCTCGGCATCGACCAGGGCCCGATCGTGCTCATGATCGAGAACGAGCGGACGGGCGCCATCTGGGAGTCGTTCATGACCCACCCGGACGTCCGCGCCGGGCTGGAGCGGGCCGGGTTCGACGTGCCGGCCGTGGCCGAGGAGCCCGAGCCGGGCACCGAGGCGGCCACCCTCAATCGCCCCGCCCCGAACCCGACCGCCGGCTCCGTCCGCCTCGGCGTGTCGCTCGCCGAGGCCGGCCCGGCCCGCCTGACCGTCCACGACGCGCTCGGCCGCCGCGTCGCCGTCGTCGCCGACGGGCCGCTCGCGGCCGGGGCGCACGCGCTGTCGTGGGACGCCTCGGCCGTCGCGTCCGGCGTCTACGTCGTCCGTCTGGAGGCCGCCGGCCTCGTCCGCACCCGCACCGTCGTCGTCACCCGATGAGACCCGTGAACCGACCCCTCCCGCTCTTCGCCCTCCTGCTGGCGGTCGCCGCCAGCGCGCAGCCGGGCGCCAGCCCGCAGCGGGCGGCGTTCTACGCCGGCTACGACCTCGACGCCGAGGCCGCCTTAGTCGAGGACCTCCTCTCGCGGATGACGCTCGACGAAAAGCTCGGCCAGCTCACGCAGTACACCGGCCAGTGGGCCGTGACGGGCCCGGCCGTGCCCGAGACGGGCGAGGACGAGATCCGCGCCGGCCGCGTCGGCTCGTTCCTCAACGTCTACGGGGCCGACTACACGCGCCGCGCGCAGGAGGTGGCCGTCGAAGAGAGCCGCCTCGGCATCCCGCTCCTGATCGGCTACGACGTGGTCCACGGCTTCCGGACGGTCTTCCCGGTCCCGCTCGCCGAGACGGCCTCGTGGAACCTCGACGCCGCCGAAATGGCCGCGCGGATCGCCGCGCGCGAGGCCGCGGCGTCGGGCATCAACTGGACGTTCGCGCCGATGGTCGACATCGCCCGCGACGGGCGGTGGGGGCGGATCGTCGAAGGCGCGGGCGAAGACCCGTTCTTGGGGAGCCGCTTCGCCGAGGCGCGCGTCCGCGGCTTCCAGGGCCACACCCTCCCCGGCCTCGCGTCGGACTCGACGGTCGTCGCCACGGCCAAGCACTTCGCGGGTTACGGCTTCGCCGAGGGCGGCCGGGACTACAACACGACGGACTTCTCAGAGCGGACGCTCCGCGAGGTCGTCCTCCCGCCGTTCTACGCCGCCGTCGAGGCCGGCGCGCAGACGCTGATGTCGGCGTTCAACGAGATCGGCGGCGTCCCGGCGACGGCCAGCGAGCACCTCTACGGCGACATCCTCCGCGACGAGTGGGGCTTCGACGGGTTCGTCATCGCCGACTACACGGCCGTCCGCGAGCTGATGTGGCACGGGATCGCGGCCGACAGCGCCGAGGCCGGCCGTCGCGCGCTCTCGGCCGGCGTCGACATGAGCATGGTCGACGGGATCTACGCCCGGAACCTCCCGGCGCTCGTCGAGAGCGGCGACCTGCCGATGGCGGTCGTCGACGAGGCCGTCCGCCGCGTGCTGCGCGTCAAGCGCCGGGCGGGGCTGTTCGAGGACCCGTACCGCTACTCCGACGCCGAGCGCGAGGCCCGAACGCTCCTCGCCGACGCCCACCGCGCCGCGGCCCGCGACGTGGCCCGCCAGTCGGTCGTCCTCCTGAAAAACGACGGCGACGTGCTGCCCCTCCGCCGCGACCTCCCCACGCTCGCCGTCATCGGCGCGCTCGCGGCCGACTCGACCTCGGCGATGGGCTCGTGGGCCGGCGCCGGCCGCTGGACCGAGACGACGCCGATCCTCCCGGCCCTCCGCGCGGCGCTCCCCAACACCGACGTCCGCTACGCCCCCGGCTACCCCGTCGTCCGCGGCACCTTCCTCGAGATGGTCGACCTCGCGCTGTCGATGGACACGTCCGGCCACGCCGAGGCGGTCCGCCTCGCGGCCGAGGCGGACGCGGTCGTCCTCGTCCTCGGCGAGCACCGCGAGCTGACGGGCGAGGCCGCCAGCCGGGCCAGCACGGAGCTGCCGGGCGCGCAGCTGGAGCTGGCGCGGCGCGTGATCGAGGCCGCCGGCGACACGCCCGTCGCGGTCGTCCTCACGAACGGCCGTCCCCTCGCTCTCGCCGACCTCGACGCGATCGCCCCGTCGATCCTGGAAGTGTGGCATCTCGGGACCGAGATGGGCCCGGCCGTCGCCGACGTGCTCCTCGGCTATCACAACCCGGGCGGCAAGCTGCCGGTCACGTTCCCGGCCGCGACCGGGCAGGAGCCGATCTACTACAACCGAAAGCGGACCGGCCGGCCGCACGACGTGCCGTACGCCTCCGACAAGTACGTTTCGCGCTACCTCGACGTCCCGGTCGAGCCGCTCTACCCGTTCGGCCACGGCCTGAGCTACACGACGTTCGCCTACGCCGAGCCGACGCTGAGCGCGACGGAGATCGGCATCGACGGCTCGGTCGAGGTCTCGGTCGACGTGACGAACACGGGCGACCGGGCCGGGGTCGAGGTCGTCCAGCTCTACGTCCACGACGAGGAGCGGAGCACGACGCCGCCGGTCCAGGAGCTCAAGGGCTTCGAGCGGGTCGAGCTGGCGCCGGGGGAGACGCGGACGGTCACGTTCACGCTCGCGCCGGACGACCTCCTGTTCTGGGGAATGGACGTCCCGGCCTGGACGGTCGAGCCCGGGTGGTTCACCGTCATGGTCGGCGGCTCGTCCCTCGACGCGATGAGCCGTACCGCGCGCTTCGAACTCACCGACTAGCCCCGCCCGCCTCGGCCCCGAGGCGGACGGACCCACCGCCCACCCCACATCCCATGTCCACCCCGTCCGACACGCTCCGCGAGTGGGGGGAGGCCCTCAAGCGCGCCCTCCAGGGCCTCCTCGGCCGGGGCGATGAGCCGCAGCCGGTCCCGGTCCGGGTGAAGATGCTCGCGTTCGTGCTGCTGGCGGCGTCCGCCGATGCGCAGCCGCGGAACGTGGTGTTCATCCTCTCGGACGACCACCGCTACGACTTCTTCAGCGCGCACCCCAACGCGCCGGCGTTCCTCCGGACGCCGAACATGGACCGGATGGCGACCGAGGGCGCCCACCTCGCCAACGCGTTCGTCACGACGAGCCTCTGCTCGCCGAGCCGCGGCTCGATCCTGACCGGCCGCTACGCCCACAACCACGGGATCGTCGACAACACGAGCCCGATCCCCGAGGGCACGCGGTTCTTCCCGCAGGACCTCCAGGCGGGCGGCTACCGGACGGCCTACGTCGGCAAGTGGCACATGGGCGAGGTCGACGACGCGCCGCAGCCGGGCTTCGACCGGTGGGTCTCGTTCCGCGGGCAGGGCGCCTACACGGACCCGCTCCTCAACATCGACGGCGCCCAGGTCCAGCACGAGGGGTACACGACGGACCTCCTGACGGACTACGCCGTCGAGTTCCTCGAGGCGCAGGACGGGTCGGAGCCGTTCTTCCTCGAGCTCTCCCACAAGGCCGTCCATGCCGAGTTCAGCCCGGCGCCGCGCCACCGTGGGACCTACGCCGACGTGACGATCCCGTACCCCGAGACGATGTGGCCGACCGAGCGGAACGTCCTCGGCAAGCCCCACTGGGTGCGGGCCCAGCGCGGGAGCTGGCACGGCGTCGACTTCATGTTCCACGGCGACCTTGGGCCGGGCCAGAGCGGGTTCGACAACTTCTACCGCCGCTACACCGAGACCCTCCTGGCGCTGGACGAGAGCGTGGGCCGCGTGCTGGAGACGCTCGAACGGCTCGGCCTGGCGGAGAACACGCTGGTCGTCTACATGGGCGACAACGGGTTCCTCCTCGGCGAGCACGGGCTGATCGACAAGCGGAACGCGTACGAAGAGTCGATCCGGGTCCCGATGCTGGCCTGGGCCCCGGGCTGGATCGAGCCGGGCACGCGCGTCGAGGCGCTCGTCCGCAACATCGACGTCGCGCCGACCTTCCTGGAGCTGGCGGGCACCTCGACCTCGATCGACATGGACGGGACGTCGTTCCTCGACCTCCTCCCGGGCGGCGCCGAGGCGGGCGGGGCCGGCCGCGAGTTCCTCTACGAGTACTACTGGGAGTACGCCTTCCCCCACACGCCGACGACGTTCGCGCTGCGGGGCGACCGGTACAAGTTCATCTACTACCACGGCGTCTGGGACACCGAGGAGCTCTACGACATCGCGGCCGACCCGGAGGAGCGGGTCAACCTCGTGGAGGCCCTCCCGGAGGTCGCCGCCGACATGCGGAGCCGGCTCTTCGACCGTCTCAGCGAGGACGACGCGATGCGGGTCCCGATGCGCCGCGGCAACTGGAACGCCGACGAGCGGCTGCTCTACGACTGATGACCATCAGGGTCCGAGGATCGGGGAGCGGGGGACGGGCCGAAGGCTCGGCCCTGAATCCGTGTCATCCTGAGCGGAGGCCGCGCAGCGGCTGGAGTCGAAGGAACTCTGGCGAGCACGCACTTCGATGCGCGCTCTCGGCGTCGGATGGAGCCCCCGTCGCACCAGAGATCCGTCGACTCGCTCCGCTCGCTCAGGATGATACGCGGATGGGCCGGCGTGTTGTCCCCCTTCTCCTCCTCGCGCTGGCGGTCGCCGTCGGCGGGTGCGGGTCGGGCGACGCGTCGGCCGAGGCGGCCTCGGTGGAGCCGTCGAGGGAGGCCGCGCCGCCGCCCGCCGACCTCGTGATCCCCGACGGCCAGGTGTGGGTGCCGGGCGGGCCCACGACGATCGGCGTCACGGCGGGCGAGAGCGGGATGCCGCACGAGCGGCCGGCGTTCGAGGCCGAGGTCGCGCCCTTCCTCCTCGACCGCTCGCCCGTCACCGTCGCCCGCTTCCGCACGTTCGTCGACTCGACCGGCTACGAGACGCAGGCCGAGCGCTTCGGGGACGGCGCCGCCATGGACCAGTCGACCGGCCAGTGGGCGCTCATCCCGGACGCGCAGTGGCGGACGCCGTTCGGCCCCAACCAGCCCCCCGCCGAGGCGGACCACCCCGTCACCCAGATCGCCTACACCGACGCCGAAGCGTTCTGCACGTGGGCAGGCGGCCGGCTCCCGACGGAGGTCGAGTGGGAGCACGCCGCCCGCGGCGCCGTCGACGACCGGAGCCCCTACGCCTGGGGCGACGACCTCAACGAGGACGGGCGCCCGAACGCGAACACGTGGACCGGCTCGTTCCCTGGCAACGACACGGGCGCCGACGGCTACCGGGGCGGCACGAACCCCGTCGGCCGCTTCGGCGAGACGCCGCTCGGGCTGACCGACATGGGCGGCAACGTCTGGGAGTGGACGGCGAGCTGGTACCGCCCCTACGACCAGCGCGACGCGCCCTTCACGCCGACGGCCACGAGCGAGCGCGTCCAGCGCGGCGGCTCGTACCTCTGCCACCCGTCGTACTGCCACGGCTACCGCGTGAGCGCGCGGAGCCACGCGACGCCCGAGTCGTCGTTCGCCCACGTCGGCTTCCGCTGCGCCACCGACCTCCCCGAGGGCTCATGATCGGCCGCGCGCTCCTGCTCGCCCTGCTGACGGCGGCGTCCGCCAGCGCCCAACGGACCCAGACCTCGCTCAACGACGCCTGGCGCTTCTGGAACGCCGACGCGCCCGGCGCCGAAGCCCCGGCCTTCGACGACGGCGCGTGGGACCGCGTCGACCTCCCGCACACGTGGAACGCCGAGGACGCCTTCGACGACGAGCCCGGCTACCGCCGCGGCGCCGGCTGGTACCGCCGCACCCTCCGCCTCGGCCCTTCGACTTCGCTCAGGGGAGCCGCCGAGGCGGGCACCCCCGGGCGGCGGTTCCTCCATTTCGAGGGCGCGAATCAGGTCGCCGACGTGTGGGTCAACGGCCAGGACGTCGGCGGTCACGTTGGCGGGTACACGGCGTTCGTGCTCGACGTGACCGACGCGCTGCGAGAGGGCGAGAACGTCATCGCGGTCCGCGTCGACAACAGCCACAACCCCGACATCCCGCCGCTCGACGCCGACTTCACGTTCTACGGCGGGATCTACCGCGACGTGTGGCTGATCGAGACCGACCCGGTCCACATCCCCTTTCGCGGCAACGCGACGAACGCATGGTTCGACACGCCCGGCCTCGCGGAGGGCGACACGCGCGTCCGCGCCCGCGCCCGGGTGACGAACAGCGGCGGGATCCCCGTGACGGTCGAGCTCGCCCACCGGCTGATCGACCCCGACGGCGCCGAGGTGACGGCGTGGAGCACGACGCACGAGCTCCGGCCGGGCGGGGCGGTACTCGACGAGGAGTGGAGCGAGCCGGTCGAGGCGCCGCGCCTGTGGTCGCCGGAGACGCCCCACGTCTACCGTGTCGAGACGCGCGTCGAGGTGGACGGGGAGACGCGCGACCTCGTCACGAGCCCGTTCGGGTTCCGCTGGGTGGCGGTCGACGGCGACGGGTTCATGCTCAACGGCGAGCGCCGTCAACTCCACGGCACGAACCGCCACCAGGACGTCGAGGGCGACGGGAACGCGCTCCCCGACGACCTCCACCGCCGCGACGTCCGCCTCGTCAAGGAGACCGGGTTCGACTTCCTCCGCCTCGCGCACTACCCGCAGGACGAGGCCGTGCTCCACGAGACCGACCGCCTCGGGTTGATGGTGTGGGAGGAAATCCCCGTCGTCAACACGATCACGCAGTCGGAGGCCTTTGCGCAGAACGCCGAGCAGCGGCTGCGCGAGATGATCGTCCAGCACTACAACCACCCGTCGGTCGTGATCTGGGGCTACATGAACGAGATCCTCCTCCGGATCCCAAACCCGACGCCGGAGGGCTACGTCGACGACGTCCGCGCCCTCGCGGAGCGGCTGGAGCGGGGCGTCGAAGAGGTCGACCCCACGCGGCTCACGGCGATGGCCGTCTCGTTCAACGAGGCCGAGTACCGGATCGCGGACGTCTCGGACATCTTCGCCTTCAACCTCTACTTCGGCTGGTACCACGACACGTTCGCCGACCTCGGCGTGTTCATGGACAGCCTCCACGCCGCGCACCCCGACGTCCCGCTCATGCTGAGCGAGTACGGCGCCGGCTCCGACGAGCGGGTCCACGCCGACCGGCCCGTCCGGTTCGACTTCTCGACCGAGCACGCCGAGAACTTCCACCACGCCTCGTTCCAGACCGTCCGCGACCGCCCGTGGATGGTGGGCAGCGCCGTCTGGAACCAGTTCGATTTCGGCTCGGCCGGGCGGCAGGACACGAAGGACGGGATCAACCAGAAGGGCCTCCACTTTTTCGACCGGACGCCGAAGGACGTCGCGTTCCTATACCGGGCGATGCTCCTCGACGAGCCCGTGATCCGCGTCGAGCGCGACCACCTCCACCGCGCCGGGCCCCGCCGCCAGTCGGTGCGGGTGTTCACCAACGCGGCCGAACTGGGCCTCTCCCTCGACGGCGGCCCGCCGATGCGGGGCGTCCCCGACGACGGGCTGGCGGTCTTCGAGGTCGAGCTGGCCCCCGGTGCGAACCGGGTCGACGTGATGGGCCTCTGGGGCGACGCGATGCACCACGACACGGCCACGCTCCACTACACCGACACCGGGGCCTTCTTCGAGGGCGGACCGGACGCGCCGCCTGAGGTCGCGCTCAACGTCGGCGCCGACCACAGCTTCACCGGCCCGTCTGGCCTCGTCTACGTCGCTGAGGCCGACTGGCCCGGCGCGGCGCCCGACGGCGAGGCCCGCCGCACCCACCACCGGATCGGGGCGACGGAGGACGACGCGCGCTTCCAGTCGGCTCGCGAGATGCCCGAGGCGTGGACGCTGCCCGTCCTGCCGGCCGGGGCCTACGACCTCACGCTCGGTGCCGTCGGCACGGGCGAGGCACCCCAAACGGTCGCCGTCGACGTCGTGGCCACTCCTCTCGGTTCGCCGGTGGGCACCCTCCGCCTCGACCTCGCCGAGCGCTGGCGGGCCGTCGAGGGACGCGTCCGGTTCACGCTCCCCGAGCGCGCCGCGCCCGTCCTCCGGTTCTCGGGGGGCGACGGCGCCCCGCCCGTCCTCTCCACCCTCGTCCTCCGCCGCCTGTAGTGGCTCTGCCCCCTGTCATCCTGAGCGCAGCGGAGGACCCCGCCGGACTCGGCCGGGTCGCCCATCGTGCCGCCGAGGCGGATCGACACGAGATCCAGCGTCGCCCTGCTCTTCAGGATGACGTGGAGGAGAAGGGAGCCCCTTCCGTTCCACCTCTCGCCCTGCCCATGCGCCGCCTCTTCCCGCTCCTCGCCCTGCTGGCGGTCGCCGCCTGCGCGCCGTCGGCGCCGGTCGCGACCCCGCCGGGCCCCTCCGCCTCGAGCGTCGAGGCGGCCCCCCTCGCCTACGAGCTCTCGCCCGAGGAGGAGGCGTTCCTCGACACGCTCCAGCACCGGACGTTCCGCTGGTTCTGGGAGACGACGCCCGAGAACGGGCTCGTCCACGACCGCTACCCGAGCCGCGACTTTTCGAGCGTCGCCGCCATCGGGTTCGGGCTGCCGGCCTACGGGATCGGCGCCGAGCGCGGCTACGTCACGCGCGCCGAGGCCGCCGAGCGGACGCTCACGACGCTCCGCACGCTCTACGAGGCGCCGCAGGGCCCCGAGCAGGTCGGCACGGCCGGCCACCGCGGCTACTTCTACCACTTCCTCGAGTACGACGACGCCACGCGCTTCCGCAACGTCGAGCTTTCGACGATCGACACGGCCCTGCTCATGGGCGGCGTCCTGTTCTCGCGCGAGTACTTCGACGGCGACACCGAGGCGGAGCGGGCCATCCGCGCCTACTCCGACTCGCTCTACCAACGCGTCGAGTGGCCCTGGGTGCGGAACGAGGGCGCGACGGTCCTCTCGATGGGCTGGCACCCCGAGAGCGAGTACATCCCGGCCGAGTGGAAGGGCTACAACGAGGGGATGATCCTCTACCTCCTCGGCCTCGGCTCCCCGACGCACCCGCTCGACCCGGACACCTGGACGGCCTGGACGGATACCTACGAGTGGGAGGAGTTCTACGGCTACGAGCACGTCAACTTTACGCCGCTCTTCGGGCATCAGTACTCCCACCTGTTCGTCGATTTCCGCAGCATTCAAGACCAGTGGATGCGCGACAAGAGCGCCGAACTGGGCGAGCCCTACGACTACTTCGAGAACAGCCGGCGCGGGACGCTCAGCCAGCGGGCCTACGCCATCGACAACCCCGGCGGCTGGGCCGACTACTCGGCCGAGATCTGGGGGCTCACGGCGAGCGACGGCCCGAGCGACCAGGCCGTCGAGGTTGACGGCGAGACGCGCCAGTTCCACACCTACTGGGCCCGCGGCGCCAGCGCCGACCACATCAACGACGACGGGACGCTCGCGCCGACGGCCACGGGCGGCTCCATCCCGTTCGCCCCGGACATCACGATCGCGGCGCTCATGGCGATGGCCGAGCGCTACCCGGATCTGTGGACCGAGGACTACGGCTTCCGCGACGCGGTCAACCCGACGTTCGTGTTCGAGGACGTCCCGATCAAGCGGAACTCGGAGGTCACGCCGTACGGCTGGGTCGACCACGATTATCTGGGCATCGACCAGGGGC
Organism: Rubrivirga marina; assembly: GCF_002283365.1. Lineage (NCBI taxonomy): Bacteria > Pseudomonadati > Rhodothermota > Rhodothermia > Rhodothermales > Rubricoccaceae > Rubrivirga > Rubrivirga marina. Next base: position 2,000,517 of record NZ_MQWD01000001.1, read on the forward strand.
CGATCCTCATCATGGCCGAGAACTTCCGGTCGGGGCTCGTTTGGGAGACGCTCAAGGAGAGCCCGTACCTCGTCCACGGCCTCCGGCGCGCCGGCTTCCAGGGCGGCTGGCTGAGCGGGGCGGAGGTCGAGATGCCCGCGCCCATCGACTTCCCGGAGACGGCCGAGGCGTCGCAGCCGAATGAGGACCGCCTGCTCGTCGTCGTCCTCGGCTCGTCGACGGCCGAGGGGACCGGGCCGTCGCATCGGGACAGCACGTGGGTCAACCGCTTCCGCGAGTACCTCGAGGGCGTCGACGTGCGGTTCGACGTGCTGAACCTCGCGCGCGGCGGCTACTCGACGTTCCACCTCGCCCCGGCCGGCACCGCGGCGCCGGACCACATCCGCGGCGCGCCGGACCCGCAGCGCAACATCGACGCGGCCCTCGCGCGCGACCCGGACGCCATCGTCATCAACCTCCCGTCGAACGACGCGGCCTCCGGCGTCGACACCGAGACACAGCTCGCCAACTTTGCCGCGATGGTGGCCCGCGCTGAGGCCGCCGGGGTCCCAGTCTGGATCACGACGACGCAGCCCCGCGGCCTTGACCCCGAGTGGATCGCCGTCCAGGAGGAGGTCCGCGACGCCCTCCTCGCGACCTACGGCGACCGCGCCATCGACTTCTGGTCCGGCTTCGCCGACGCCGACGGGGCCCAGGCCCAGCGCTGGGACTCCGGCGACGACGTCCACTACAACGACCCCGCCCACCGCATCTTCTTCGAGCGCGTCCGCGACGCCGGCGTCGCCGCGACCGTGCTCGCCGCCAACTGACTCCCACTCTGCCCGCCTCGATGCCGAGGCGGGCGCACCCGTCCCCTCCATGTCATCCTGAGCGGAGCGAAGGATCTCGTCGGACTCACTCGCTTCGCCCGTCGTCGCGCCGAGGCGGGCCGGCACGAGATCGTTCGGCGCTCCGCTCCTCAGGATGACACGAGAGACGGTGAATCCCCATGACCCTCCGCCCGCTCCTGCTCCTCCTCGGCGTCGCGCTCGGCTCCCTCGGTGGGTGCGCCGAGGCGGACGAGGGCGAGGTCGTGCTCGAGTTCTGGGCGATGGGGGCGGAAGGCGAAAAAGTCCAGCCGCTCATCGAGCGGTTCGAGGCCGAGCACCCCGGCATCCGCGTCGAGGTCCAGCAGCAGCCGTGGACGTCGGTCCACGAGAAGCTCCTGACGGCGTTCGCCGGCCGCTCGACGCCCGACGTCTCGCAGTTCGGCAACACGTGGGTCGCCGAGATGCAGGCGCTCGGGGCGCTGGAGGACCTGACGCCGTACGTCCATCGGTCGGAGGCCGTCGACGAGGGCGACTACTTCGGCGGGATCTGGGACACCAACGTCATCGACGGCCGGCTGTGGGGCGTCCCGTGGTACGTCGACACGCGGATCCTCTTCTACCGGACCGACCTGTTCGCCGAGGCCGGCTACGACGCGATGCCGACGACGTGGGACGGCTGGCTGGAAGCGATGCGCGCCGTGCAGGCCGTCCAGCCCGACGGCGGGTACCCGATCCTGCTGCCCGTCAACGAGTTCGAGCCGCCGCTCATCCTCGGGCTCAACACCGCCGAGCTCCTCCGCGACGGCGGGCGCTATGGCAACTTCGCGAGCCCCGCGTTCCGCGAGGCGTTCGCCTTCTACGTCGGCCTCTACCGCGAGGGCCTGGCGCCGGCCACGTCGGGGACCGAGATCTCGAACCTCTACCAGGAGTTCGACCGCGGCCGGTTCGCGAGCACCATCACGGGCCCCTGGAACATCGGCGAGTTCCAACGTCGGCTGACCGAGCACCCGGACGACTGGGGCACGGCGCCCATCCCCGGCCCGACGGCCGGCACGCCGGGCGTGTCGGTGGCCGGCGGCGCGAGCCTCGTCATCTTCGAGGCGTCCGAGCACAAGGCCGAGGCGTGGGAGCTCGTCGAGTTCCTGTCGCGGCCCGAGGTCCAGATCGAGTTCAACCGGCTGACGGGCGACCTCCCGCCGCGGGCGTCGGCGTGGGAGGCCTCGGGGCTCGCGGACGACCGGTACGCGCGGGCCTTTTTCGAGCAGCTCGGGCGCGTCCGCCCCACGCCCAAGATCCCGGAGCAGGAGCGGATCGCGCAGACCATCCGGACCTACGGCGAGGCCGCCGCCCGCGGCCAGATGACGATCGACGAGGCCCTCGCCGCGCTCGACGCGGATGTCGATCGGATCCTCGAGAAGCGCCGCTGGCTCCTCGACCGCGAGGCAGAGGGATGAAGACCCGATCCCCACTCCGTGTCATCCTGAGCGCAGCGAAGGATCTCGCCCGACCCGATCGCCGCGCTCGCACCAGCCGATCCGTCGGCCGACACGAGATCCTTCGGTGCTCCGCTCCTCAGGATGACGAGGGGAGAGGTTCCGGCCGATGAGCACCGTCACCCACACCGACGAGGACCTCGCCACGACGCTCGGCCCGCCGGCTGCGCCCGTCTCGGCGCCGAGGCGGACGGACCCGGGGCGGACGGATCCCGGCCGCGGGTGGCGGCCGTCGCTGCCTGAGAGCGCCGCCAGCCGCGCGGCCCTGTTCTTCATCGCGCCGTCGCTCCTCGTCATCGGGGCGTTCTTCTTCCTGCCCGTCGCCGCCGCGCTCGCGCTCAGCCTCACCGACTTCGACCTTTACGCGCTCGCCGACCCCGGCACGGCGCGGTTCGTCGGGCTCAAGAACTACGTCGAGCTCGCGGGCGACCCCGACTTCTGGCAGGCCCTCCGGAATACGGCCTACTTCGTGGTCGTCGGCGGGCCGCTGTCGGTCGCCGTCTCGCTCGGCGCCGCGCTCCTCGTGAGCTCGAAGCTGACGCGGTGGAAAGGGTTGTGGCGGACGGTCTTCTTCGCGCCCGTCGTCACGACGCTCGTGGCCGTGGCGGTCGTCTGGCGGTACCTCTACAACGCCGAGTACGGGCTCCTCAACTCGGCGCTCGGCGCGGTCGGGATCGAGGGCGTCGACTGGCTGGGCGACCCGGCGTGGGCGATGCCGGCGATCATCGGGCTGGCCGTGTGGAAGAACTTCGGCTACAACATGATCATCTTCGTGGCCGGGCTGGCGGGCGTGCCGGAGGAGCTCTACGAGGCGGCCGAGCTTGACGGCGCCGGGTGGTGGGCGCGGTTCCGCCACATCACGGTCCCGGAGCTCGCGCCGACGTTCCTGTTCGTCGGCGTCATCACGATGATCGGGTACTTCCAGCTGTTCGCCGAGCCCTACGTCATGACCGAGGGCGGGCCGCTCCGGGCGACGGTCAGCGTGGTGTACCTGATGTACGAGGAAGGCTTCAAGTGGTGGAATCTGGGCTACGCCTCGGCCGTCGCCTTCGTCCTGTTCGCCCTGATGATGGTCGGGACGCTCATCCAGCTCCGCCTCCAGCGGTCCGACCCGTGAGCCCACGTTCCCTCCGCTCCGCCCACCCGATCCGCCTCGGCGTCGAGGCGGGCGGACCCGTCGCCCGATGAACCGCCGCCTCGCCACGACGCTTCTCCACGGCGCGCTCCTCGTGGGCGCGGCGCTCACGGCGTTCCCGCTCCTGTGGATGGTCTCGGCGTCGCTCATGCCGACCGGCGAGGCGAGCACGTTCCCGCCGCCGCTTCTCCCGAGCGCACCGACGGTCGAGCACTACCTCGCCCTGTTCGCACGGGCCGACATGGGGCGGTACCTCCTCAACAGCGCGCTCGTGGCGACGGCCGTCACGCTCGTGTCGCTGTTCATCAACTCGCTGGCGGGCTACGCCTTCGCGAAGCTCCGCTTCCGGGGCCGCGAGCGGCTGTTCAAGGCGCTCCTGGCCGCGCTCGTGATTCCGGCGCAGGTGGCAATGCTCCCGCTCTTCCTCGAGATGCGCGCGCTGGGCCTCGTCAACTCGTACGCCGGCGTGATCGTCCCGGCGGCGGCCAGCATCTTCGGCATCTTCCTCATCCGCCAGTTCGCGCTGTCGATCCCCGACAGCCTCCTCGAGGCGGCCCGGATCGACGGGGCGACGGAGTTCGAGATCTACTGGCGCGTGGCGCTCCCGCTCCTCCGGCCCGTCCTCGTGACGCTGGCCCTGTTCACGTTCATGGGCTCGTGGAACGACTTCATGTGGCCCCTCATCGTCCTCACCGACGACGACCTGTACACGCTGCCCGTCGCGCTCGCGACGCTCACGCGTGAGCGGGTCCAGGACAACGAGTTCATGATGGCCGGGGCCGTCGTGACCACGCTGCCCGTCCTCGTCGTCTTCCTCGCCCTCCAGCGCCAGTACGTCCGCGGCATCATGCTCGGCGGCGTCAAGGGCTGACCGCTTTCTCGATCCCTCCCGTGGAGCTCGCTACGTCGACCACCGTCTCGCCCGCCGACTTCGGCCGGGCCGTCCCGCCCACTCGGCTGCTGTCGAGCGGCCCGCTCTCGGCGGCCGTCACCGCCGGCGGCACGGGCGTCGTCTGGTACGAGGACGCCGAGGGCGCCGTCGACCTCACGCGCTGGCGGGCCGACCGCGTCGAGGACGCCGACGGCGTGTTCGTCTTCTTCCGCGACCTCGACTCCGGTCGCGTGTGGAGCGCGGGCTGGCAGCCGCTCGGGGCCGGGGGTACCGCCTATGAGGCCCGCTTCGGACCGGGCACCGTCGAGATCGTGCGGGAGGACGGCGGCGTCGAGACGCGGCTGTGCCTCGCCGCGGCCGGGGGCGCGTTCGTCGGCCGCGTCACGCTGCGAGCCCTCGACGGGCGGGCGCGCCGGATCGAGATGACGACGTTCGCCGAGATCGTCCTCCACCACCGCGGAGCGGACGCGGCGCACCCGGCGTTCTCGAAGCTGTTCGTGCAGACCGAGAAGGTGGAGGACCGCCCGGCGCTCGTCGCGAAGCGCCGCCCGCGGACCCCCGAGGACCCGCCCGTCTGGCTGAGCCACTGGCTCGACGGCGCCGCCGAGGCGGTCTCGTGGGAGACCGACCGGTTCGCGTTCGTCGGCCGCGGGCACACGCGCCGCGACCCCGCCGCGCTCGCCGAGGCGGGCCGCCTCGGTGGGACCGTGGGCGCGGTCCTCGACCCCGTCGTCGCCCTCCGCACGGTCGTGGACGTGCCTGCGGACGTGCCTGCGGGCGAGCCGGCGACGCGGGCGTTCGGGCTCGCCGGCGGGCGCTCGTGCGACGCCGTCCTCGACACGGCCGCGACCCTCGCCGACCTCGACGCCGTCGCCGCCGCCATCCGCTCCGCGGCCGACTCGGCTGAGACCACTCGCCAGCAGGCCGGGGTAGACGAGGCGACCGCCGAGGCGGCCCAGGCCCTCGTCGGCCCGCTCCTGTTCGGGGACCCCGGTCTCCGGGCGCCGGCCGAGACGATCGCTGCCGTCGAGCCCGGCGCTGACCCGGGCGCGCTCGCGCTCGGCGGAACCGGCCGGCGCGTCGTGATTCGGGTGCGGACCGACCGGGGCGTCGCGGCGGCCCGGCGGCTCGCGGAGGCCCGCGCGACCTGGGCCCGCCTCGGGCTCGACGTGGAGGTCCTCGCGCTCTGCGACGCCGACGTGCTCCCCGAGGTCGTCGGAATCGCGGGCGTCCGCCCCGTCGCCGTTGACGCGTGGAGCGAGGCCGACCGCGCGCTGGCCGCGGCCCGCGCCCACGTCTGGGCCGACGACGCGTTCCCGGCGCCGACCGCGGCGCCCGCGACCCCGCCCACCTCGGCACCGAGGCCGGACGTGCCGGCGGGCGACCTCGCACTCGATCCCTCCGCGCTCCGCGAGTGGAACGGCATCGGCGGCTTCTCGCCCGACGGGACGGAGTACGTGATGCACCTCCGCCCAGACAGTCACGGCCGGCTCGCGCTCCCGCCGCTGCCGTGGACGAACGTGATTGCGAATGAGTGGGGCGGGTCCTTCGTCTCGGAAGTCGGCTCGGCGTCGTCGTGGAGCGCGAACAGCCGCGAGAACCGCGTGTCGCCGTGGTCGAACGACCCGGTCGAGGACCCGCACACCGAGGCGCTGTACGTGCAGGACGAGGCGGCCGGCACGCTCTGGTCGCCCACGGGCGGGCCGGTCTCGGCGAACGCACCCGTCGAGGTCCGCCATGGGTTTGGGTATTCCACGTGGCGCACGTCGGTCGAGGGCATCGAGCAGCACACGACGCAGTCGATCGCGCCCGACGCCTCGGCTCGGCTGACGGTCGTCCGCCTGACGAACACGTCCGACGAGACTCGCCGGCTGGCCGTTGCGGCCAGCGCGCGCGTCGTGCTCGGCGCCCTCGCCAGCGAGTCCGACCGGATGGTGGTGACGGAGCGTGACGGCGACACGGTGTTTGCCCGCAACGCCGTGCGCGGCGAGTTCTCGGAGCGCGTCGCCGTCGCCTGTGCCGTCGCGCCGGAGGGCGCCGAGGTCTCACTCACGGCCGACCGGGCGGCGTTCCTGGGCCGGTACGGCTCGCCCGCCGCGCCGCGTGCGCTCGTCGAGGGCGGCCCGCTGGACGGCGCCCTCGGCGCCGGGCTCGACCCGCTCGTGGCGCACCGCGTGGCTCTCGATCTGGCGCCTGGCGAGACGAAAGCGATCGCGTTCGTCCTTGGTGAGGCCGACACGCGCGCCGCGGCGGAGGCGCTGGCGGCCCGGTTCGCCCGCCTCGGCGCCGTCACCGAGGCGGTCGAAGCCACGACGCAGTTCTGGGCCGAGACGACGGGCGCGCTCCAGATCGAGACGCCCGAGCCCGCGCTCGACCTCATGGCCAATGGCTGGCTCCTGTACCAGAACCTCTCGTGCCGTCTCTGGGGGCGGACGGCGTTTTATCAAAGCGGCGGGGCCTATGGCTACCGCGACCAGCTCCAGGACACGTCCGCGCTCGTCTACGCCCGGCCCGACCTCACGCGCGCGCAGATCCTCCGCAACGCGGCCCACCAGTTCGAGGAGGGGGACGTGCTCCACTGGTGGCACCCGCCGCTCTCGAAGGGCATCCGCACCCGCTTCGCCGACGACCTCCTCTGGCTCCCGCTCCTCGCGTCGTCCTACGCCGCGACGACCGGCGACGACGGCGTGTTCGACGAGGACGTCCGCTTCCTGACGGCGCCGCTCCTCAAGGACGGGCAGGACGAGGTGTTTCTCCAGCCGACCGAGGCGGGCACGGGGAGTGTCTACGAGCACGCCGCGCGGGCCATCGACCGGTCCCTCGCGGTCGGCGCGCACGGGCTGCCGCTGATGGGCGTCGGCGACTGGAACGACGGGATGAACCGCGTGGGGCGCGAGGGGAGAGGGGAGAGCGTCTGGATGGGGTTCTTCCTCGCCGCCACCCTCGACGCGTTCCTCCCGCACGTCGAGGCCCGGGGCGACCAGGAACGCGCCGACCGGTACCGCCGGCACCGCGCGCACCTCCAGGCGGCGCTCAACGACGCCGGCTGGGACGGCGGGTGGTATCGCCGCGCGTTCTACGACAACGGCGCCGTGATGGGCTCGAAAGAGAGCGACGAGTGCCAGATCGACGCGCTCGCGCAGGCCTGGGCCGTCCTCTCCGGCGTGGCCCCGGAGGGTCGGGCGGAGCAGGCGCTCGACGCGATGGAGGAGCGGCTGGTCGACGAGGACGCCGGCATCCTCCGCCTGCTCGACCCGCCGTTCGACACGACCCCGAACGATCCGGGGTACATCAAGGGCTACGTGCCGGGCGTCCGCGAGAACGGCGGGCAGTACACGCACGCCGCGCTGTGGGCCGTCCGGGCGCTCGCCGAGGCCGGCCGCTGCGAGCGCGCCGCGCCGCTCCTCGCGATGCTCTCGCCCGTCCGCCACGGCGACTCGCCGGAGGCCGTCGCGACCTACCAGGCCGAGCCGTACGTCATCGCGGCCGACGTCTACGGCGTGGCGCCCCACGTCGGGCGCGGCGGGTGGACGTGGTACACCGGGTCGGCCGGGTGGATGCTCCGCGTCGCCGTCGAGTCGATCCTCGGGTTCGGGATCGAGCGCGGCGAGGCGATCACCCTGCGCCCGTGTGTCCCCGAGAGCTGGCCCGGCTTCTCGCTCCGCTACCGCCTGCCCGACGGGTCCGGAACGGTCTACACGATCCGGGCCGAGCGCGGCCCCGAGGCGGGGCTGGTCGTCGACGGCGAGCCGGCCCCGTCCGCCTCGGGCCTCTGGCGGGTGCCCCTCGTGCGCGACGGCGCCGAGCACGAGGTCGTCCTGACGCTGGCGTGACGCGGCTCCTTCTCCTCGCGGCGCTGGGACTCGCGTCGTGCGCGGCCCCGCCCGCGTCGGCCCCGCTCGCGACGGTCGACGTGGTCACGCTCAACCTGTGGCACGACCAGGACGACTGGCCCGCCCGCCTCGGCGTCATCGCGGACACCCTCGGCGCGCTCCGGCCGGACGTCATCGTGCTCCAAGAGGTGTTGCAGGACTCGGCCAAGGGGCTGGCGAACCAGGCCGAGACGCTCGGCGCCCGCCTCGGCTATGCCGTCGTGTTCGCGTCGGTGAACGGACCCGACGAGCCGAAGCGCTACGGCAACGCCATCCTCAGCCGGCACCCGGTCCGCGACACGAGCTGGGTCCGGCTCCGCCCGCTCACCGACTACCGCGTCGCCGCCCGCGCCCGCCTCGACGTCGACGGGCGCCCGCTCGACGTGCTCGTGACGCACCTCCACCACACGGTCGAAGGCGATTCGATCCGCGCCGTCCAGGTCGCCGACCTCCTCGCCTTCCTCGACCGGACCGCCGAGGCGCCCTGGGTCGCCGCTGGCGACTTCAACGCGCCGTCCGACGCGCCGTCGCTCGCCCCGCTGGCGGACAGGGCCGCGAGCGCGTTCGACGCGATCCACCCGGGCGCGGAGGTGTCGACGCTGGTCGAGGCGCTCGGGCACACGCCCCGGTGGATCGACCACGTGTTCGCGGGCCCGGGCCTCCGGCCAGTCGACGCGCGGATCGTCCTCGGGGACCCCGTCGGCGGCGTCCAGCCGTCGGACCACCGCGGCGTGTGGGCGCGGCTGCGCTGGGCGCCGGCCGAGTAGCCCCGCCTCGGCTACCTTCGACGCATGGAGGCGGTCTACCTCATCGGCGCGGCCCAGGGCGTGTTTCTCGCGGCGGTTCTGGCGAGCCGGGGCTCGCTGCCCAACCGGCTCCTCGCCGGGCTCGTCCTCGCGTTCTCGGTCGACCTCGCGGTGGCGGTCTACCACGCCTCCGAGGCCGCCCTCCGCCACCCGGCGCTCATCGGGCTCGACCTCCCGATCGCGTTTCTCTATGGGCCGCTCCTCTACCTCTACGTCCGGGCGTTCGCCGACGGCACGGCGCGGCTCCGCCCGTCCGACGCGTGGCACCTCGCCCCGTTCGTCGTCGCCGCCCTGTTCTTCGTGCCGCTCTTCCTGCGGACCGGCCCGGAGAAGCTGGCGATCCTGGCGGATCCGAGCCGGGCGCTCCAGACGCAGGCCCTGGTCGTCATCAACCCGTTGAAGATGCTCCACGGCGCGGTGTACCTCGCGCTCTCCGTGGCGGTCTTGCGCCGGGCGGTGCGGCAGTCCGGGGAGGCGCCGGCCGAGCACGTCCGGCTGCGGTGGCTCCAGATCCTCATGGCCGGTGTCGTGGCGATGCTCGGCCTCTCGGTGGTGCTCTACGTGCTCGGCGGGCGCGACTCGGTCGTGGGCATGGACCCGGACGCGCCGTTCGACGACCTCACGCTGCTGGCCGTGACCGTGTTCGTCTACGCCATCGGCTACTTCGGGCTGCGGCAGCCGGAGATCACGACGGCCGCGGCGCTCGCCCCCGACGAGGAGCCGTCCGCCGAGCCCTACGCCCGCTCCGGCATGACGGCCGGCGAGGCCGCGGGGTACCGGGACCGCCTCGTCGCGCTGATGGAGACCGAGCACCTGTACCGGCGCGGCGACCTCACGCTCCCGGACCTCGCCGGCGCGCTGGGCGTCACGCCGCACAACCTGACCGAGGTGCTGAGCACCCAGCTCGGGCAGACGTTCTACGAGGTCGTCAACGGGTACCGCGTCCGCGAGGTGCAGGCGCGGCTGGCGGACCCGGCCTACGCCGACTGGACGGTCCTGGCGATCGGGATGGAAGCCGGGTTCAACGCGAAGTCGTCGTTCAACGCGGCGTTCAAGCGGCACGTGGGGATGACACCCTCCGAGTACCGCCGCCGGCACGCCGAGGCCGTCTGAGCCGGCTGTGCGGGTCCAGCCCCGCGGGTCTGGACGCGTAGATGGGTCCCGGCGGACGGGCGTGGTCGAACGGGTGGGCCTCGGCAGGCGAGCCTCGGGACCCACCTCGTCCCCCTGCCTGTGCTCCGCCCCTTCGCCGTTCTCGGCCTCCTCCTCCTGGCCTCTGCAGCCCTCGCTCAGACGCAGACCGTCCGCGGCCTCGTCGTCGACCGCGACACCCGCGTCCCCCTGATCGGCGCGACCGTCGTGGTGGCCGACTCCGACCCGCTCCTCGGCGCCTCGACCGACGCCGACGGCCGGTTCGTACTGCGCGCCGTCCCGCTCGGGCGGCAGACGCTCCACGTCCGCTCGCTCGGCTACGAGCCGAGGGCGATTCCGAACGTCCTCGTTCGGGCAGGCCAGGAGACCGTCCTCGAGGTCGCGCTCGCCGAGGCGGTCGTCGAGGCCGGCGAGGTGGTCGTGACCGCCGCGGCCCGCGACGGCCGGCCGACCGACGAGATGTCGGCCGTCAGCGCCCGGTCGTTCTCGGTCGAGGAGGCCCGCCGCTACGCCGGCGCCGCCGACGACCCGGCCCGCCTCGCGACCGCGTTCGCCGGGGTCGCCACGTCCGGCAGCGGCGTCCAGGACAACGCCATCGCGATCCGCGGGAACGCGCCGAAGGGCGTCGGCTGGCGGCTCGAGGGCGTCCCGATCCCGACGCCGAGCCACTTCGCCGGGCTGAGCGTCGCCGGCGGCGGCGGGCTCACGCTCTTCAGCGGCCGGCTCCTCGCCGACTCCGACGTGTTCACGGGCGCCTTCCCCGCGGCCTACGGCGACGCCCTCGCGGGCGTGTTCGACATGCGGTTCCGGACGGGCAACCCGGCCACGCGCGAGCACACGGCCCAGGTCGGCGTGATTGGCGTCGAGGTCGCCTCCGAGGGGCCGATCCGAACGGGCGGCGCGGCCACCTACCTCGCCAACTACCGCTACTCGACGCTCGGCCTGCTCCTCCCGCTCCTCCCGACGGAGGGCGGCATCACGTACCAGGACCTCGCCTTCAAGCTGGCGGTCCCGACGCGCCGCGCCGGCCGGTTCGAGGTGTGGGGACTGGGCGGGCTCGACGCCCAGGACGACGTCGAGACACGTGACTCGACGGCCTGGGAGTACGAGCTCTGGGACCGCTCGCGCGTCGGCCTCGACCTCGGGGTCGGCGCGGTCGGGGCCTCGCACCACCTCGTCCTCGGCCCCCGGACGACCCTCCGGACGAGCGTGGCCGCCACGGGCCGCCGCACCGCCTACCGCCAGCAGCGGCTCGACGACGACCTCGCGCTCCAGCCCGAGCTCCGGATCGAGGCGGTCGACGCGCGGGCCATCGTCGGCTCCGTCCTCACGCACAAGACGAGCGCGCGCCACCTCAACCGAACGGGCCTCACGGCACAGGCCCTGTTCTACGACCTCGACGTCCGGACGGCGATCCGTCACCGGCCGCCGCTCGTGCCGGTCACGGTGGGGGAAGGTCGGAGCCTGCTCGTCGAGGCGTTCACGCAGTCGCGCGTGACGCCCGCGCCCGGGCTCGACGTCACGCTCGGGGTCCACGCCCAGCACCTCGCGCTGACGGGGGCGACAGCCATCGAACCGCGGGCGGGCCTCTCGTGGGAGGTCGCGCGGGGGCAGGCGCTGAGCCTCGGCTACGGTCTCCACAGCCAGGCCGAAGACCTCCGGTTCACCCTCGCGGAGACGCCCGACGGCAGCCAGCCCAACCGCGACCTCGGGTTCGCCCGTGCGCACCACGTCGTGGCCGGTTACCGGCGGGCGCTCGGCGGGGCAGCGCGCGTCCAGGTCGAGGCCTACGCCCAGCGCCTGTTCGACGTGCCGGTCGTGCCCGGCACCAGCACCTCGCTCCTCAACCTCCGCCAGGACTGGACGTTCGCCGAGCCGCTGACGAACGACGGCGCGGGCTCGAACGTGGGCGTCGAGGTGACGCTGGAGCGCCCCCTCCGCGCCGGCACCTACGGCCTCCTGACGGCCTCGCTGTTCCGCTCGCGCTACCGAGGCGGCGACGGCGTCTGGCGGCCGACCCGCTACGACCAGGGCTACGCCGTCAACGCGCTCGTCGGGAGGGAAGTCCAGATCGGGGACGACCTGCTGGGTCTGAACCTCCGGCTGGCGGCGCTCGGCGGCGAGCGCCGGAGCCCGGTCGACGAGGCCGCGTCGGCCGTGCGCGAGGAGGTCGTGTACGACGAGGCGCGGGCGTTCTCGGAGCGGATGCCGGCGATCTGGCTCGTCGACCTCACGGCGACGTACCGGTTCAACGGGCGGCGGGTGTCGCAGGTCGTCGCGCTCCAGCTCAAGAACGCGCTCGCCGCCCGGGACACGGCGCACGACTACAACCTCCGGCTGGACCGCGTCGAGGAGATCCGCGAGGGGTACCCGCTCCCGCTTCTGAGCTACACGCTGGAGTTCTAGGCGTCGGCCCCCTCCGCCTCGGTGCCGAGGCGGGCAGGGTCAGGCCGTGCGGAGCTGCTCGCGCCAGCGCCACTCGAGGGCGCCCATCCCGCCCACGAACAGCCCCTCGCCGACGAGGTGTGCCAGCCCGAACGGCGACGCCACGCCGGCCAGGGCGACGGCGAATCCCCAACACGCGACGCCCCACGCGAGGTTGGCGAGCGCCAGCAGGACGACGAGCCCCGCCGGCCGCCGGTGGCGCCGGGCGAGCGAGAACGAGAATGCGCCGTAGAGGAGGTTGACGACGGCGAGGCCGACGATGAACGACTGGGGCAGCGCGTACAGCGCGCTCAGCCAGCCCGAGAGCGCCAGCATCGCCGCGCCCGCGAGGCCGGCCGCGGTGCAGTCGATCCAGAGCAGGCGGGCGGGCCAGCGCACGGCCTAGCCCGCGATGTCGGCCTCGTCCCAGGTGCCGTCGGGCGCCCGGTAGACCATGATGGTGTGGCCCCAGAACAGGTCGCCGTCGTCGAACGAGAACGAGGCGCCGCCGTCGGGCTCGATCACGACCGACTGGAGCCGCATCTTGGCGCGGAAGCTCTCGGCCGTCTCGTCTGCGTCGTCGTCGCCGAGCCAGTTGCCATTCTTGTCGTCGAGGAGGTCGGCGACGGCGCGGGCCTCGGCCTCCTCGCGGAGCCGGTCGAGGGCCGCGACGACCCGGTCGGCGGCGTCGAGGTTCGGGCCGTCGTCGTCGCAGGAGACGTAGAGCGTGGCCGGGGGCTCGGCGACCCCGAGGCGACCGGCGTACCAGTGGCGGTAGTCGTCGTACTCGAGCCGCCCGAGGCGGGGGTGGTCGATGGGGGCGTACGTCATCCGTCGTCGGACTCGGCGGCCTCCTGGAGCGAGGCGGCGGTCTGCGTGGCCGTGGCCGTGACGGCCTCGGTAGTGGGGATGCGCGGGGCGTCGTCGAGCGCGCCGCCGTTCGAGTCGATGACCTCGCGGTAGAAGGCGGCGCTGTGCTTGGGCGTCCGCTCCAGCGTCTCGAAGTCGACGTGGACGAGGCCGAACCGCTTCGTCGTGCCCTGGCTCCACTCGACGTTGTCGAACAGCGACCACGCGAAGTAGCCGCGGACGTCGGCTCCGGCCTCGATCGCGTCGCGGACGGCGAGGAGGTGGTCGTGGAGGTACGCGATCCGCATCGGGTCGGGCACCTCGCCGCCGATCGTCTGCGGCGGGTCGGGGAACGCCGCGCCGTTCTCCGTGACGTACATCGCCGGGTCGCCGTACTCGTCCTTCACCCAGACGAGGAGGTCGCGGAAGGCGGGGGCGTAGACCTCCCAGCCCATGTCGGTGTACAGGTGCCGCAGCTGGCGGACGCGCCGCGCGCGCTCGGGCGGGTCGCTGGGGTCGTCCACGCACACGGCGCGCGTGTAGTAGTTGATGCCGAAAAAGTCCGTGTCGGTCTGGATCTCGTCCAGGTCGTCGAGCGGGAGGTCGGGCCACGACGCGCCGAAGACCTCGGGCAGCGCCTCGGGGTAGCGCCCGTGAACGACCGGGTCCAGAAAGATCCGGTTCATGTAGGCGTCGGCGCGGGCCGTCGCCGCGACGTCCTCGGGCCGGTCCGTCGCGGCCACCTTCGGCTCGAGGTTGACCGCGAGGCCGACCGACTCGGCGCCCTCGGCGCGGAGCGCGGCCGTCGCGCGGGCGTGCGACAGCAGGAGGTGGTGCGCGGCCCACGCGCCCTCTTCGTGGACCCGGTGCCCCGGTGCGAGCCCGCCGCGGACGTACCCGCCGTCCATCACCACCCACGGCTCGTTGAGTGTGATCCAGTGCCGGACGCGGTCGCCGAGGCGGTCGTAGACGACGCGGGCGTAGTCGGCCAGCCAGTCGGCCACGTCGCGATTGAGCCAGCCGCCGCGGCGGTCGAGCGCCGCCGGGAGGTCCCAGTGGTAGAGCGTGAGCATGGGCTCGATGCCCGCCTCGGCGAGCGCGTCGACAAGGCGGTCGTAGAAGTCGAGGCCGGGGCCGTTGACGGCGCCGGTGCCCTCCGGCAACACGCGGCCCCAGTTCACGCTGAAGCGGTAGGCCTGGAGCCCGAGCGCCTCCATGAGCGCCACGTCCTCCGGCATCCGGCGGTAGTGGTCGCAGGCGACGTCGCCGGTCTCGCCGCCGACGGTGAGGCCGGGCGTCCGCGCGAAGCGTTGCCAGATGCTGGGGCCGGCGCCGTCGGCGAGGGGCGAGCCCTCGATCTGGAAGGCGGACGTGGCGGCGCCCCAGAGGAAGCGGTCGGGGAAGGGCATGGGGAGGGGCAGGGGAGGGGCGTGCAGGGTACGGAGGCCCGGGCGGCGGAGGCGTGGGCCACGGGCGGAATCCGTGGGCACGGCTCCGGCGGGACGGCCGTTCTCGGGGGCGCCGGTCCCTATCTTGCCCGCCCACCGATCGGGCCGACGTCCCCCCGTGCCCTCTCCCGACACCCCCGCCGATCCCGCTCCGAACGCGGACGCGCCCGACGCGACGCCGGAGCCCGCGCCCGACGCGGACGCCCCCCGTACGCCCGAGGCCGGCCCCGAGGCGGACGGACCCGACGCGTCGGCGGACGACGTCGACGCGCGCGAGACGGTCGCTGAGGCGAACGAGCACGAGGCGGAAGCGGGCGCGTTCGAGGAGGAGCCGTCGCTCCGGGCCCACCTCGCCGAGACGTGGCACTCGACGCCGCCGCTCGTCCGCTGGGGCGCCGTCGCGCTGGCCGTGCTCGTGGTGGGCTGGCTCATCGTGCCGCGCGTGATCGAGGCGACGGAGGGGCCGACGGAGGAAGAGCGCCAGGAGCAGGCCGCGCGCGACCGCGCCATGTGGGCCGCCATGCTTCGCCAGTCCCCCACGGAGGTCGGCGCGGACCCGGTCGCGGGCTCGCTCGGCCCCGGCGACGCCGAGCGGACCGACGACCGCTACGCCGACTACTACGTCCACCAGGCCGACAGCGTCGGCTTCTCGGTCCTCGTGACCTCCGACGCGTTCGCGCCCGACGTGGCGGTCCGCCTCCCCGACGGCACGACCGTGGCCGCCTCGAGCCTCCTCCAGACCGACTCGCGCGCCGAGATCGACGGGCTCCAGGGGCCCGGCCGGTTCGAGATCGTCGTGACGTCGCGGCGTGCCCGCGCGACCGGCGCCTACGAGCTGGCCGTCCTCCCCCAGCACGCCGCCGACTCGGTCTACGTCGACGGCGAGGCCCGGCTCGACACGCTCGGCGGCGGCCCGCGGCGGGCCGGCCGGTTCGAGCGGATCTACGGCGTCTCGACCGACACCGACCTCCCGATCCTCGTCCGCGTCGTGTCGTCCGCGTTCCGGCCGCGGATCGAGCTCCTCGGGCCCAACGGCCGCGTCCGCGACGACTCGTGGTCCCTGGAGCAGATCGCGCGGGGCGACAGCCTCTACGGCGTCGTCGCGCGGTACCTGCCGGGGTGGGAGGCGCCGTACCGGCTGCTCGTGAGCTCGGAGGGCGCGGGCGCGAGCGGTCCGTTCGCCCTTGAAGCCATCAGCGTGCCCATCCGGGACCTCGCCGTCGGCGAGGCCGGCCAGCGGAGCGTGCTCGGCGACGAGAGCTGGCTCCGCGACGGCCGGTACCTCGACACGTACCGCGTCCGCGTTCCGAAGGGTCAGCGGACCACGATCCGCCTGGAGTCGGAGGCGTTCGCACCCGCCTTCCGCGTGTGGCGCGTCCAACGACAGTCCCGCACGGACGTCACGGAGGCCATGAACGAGGCCGGGGCCGAGGCCGTCGAGTACGAGGCGGAGCTCGACGAAGGCGAGTACTACATCGAGGTCACGTCCGGCGGCGAGGATCCCGACGAGGTCCCCGAGGCGCCCGTGGGCGGCGAGTACGGGCTGACGGCCCTCGTAGAGCGTCTGGAACCCCTGGAAGAGGAGCCGTCGACGGGCGAGCCCCCGTCGGGGTCGCGCGTGTTCGCGACGGAGGTCCGGCGGACGGGCGAGAGCGGCGGCGACACCTTCGAGGTCGGCGTGACGAACGTGGCGATCTCGTACCCCGGCACGCGGACGCGCGTCCAGCTCAGCGTGACCGTCCGGTCCATCGACTACACGGGCAACTGGGCGCCGTGGGAGAGCTTCGCCCGCCAGTCCTACCTCGTCGACGACCGCGGCCGGCGCTACACCGTCGCGGTGGGCGAGAGCCAGAGCCCGTCCGGGCCGCGGGCCGAGCCGGGCACGGCCCGCCGCGGGACCGTCGTGTTCTACTACCCCGAGGCCGTCGGCGGGCTCGAGCGCGTCGTGCTCGTGGCGAGCATCGGCGAGCGGACGCTCACGCTGCCGATTCCGATGGAGTAGGGCGTCGGGCCCGGGGATCGGGGAGCGGGCGGAGCGGGTTGGGACGAGTGCGCCCGCCTCGGCGCCGAGGCGGACGGGGCCATCGGCGGGCGTCTCCCTCCACCGTTTCCACTCCTCCACCATGACCGTTCTCGTCACCGGCGCCTCCCGCGGCATCGGCGCGGCCACGGCCGAGGCGTTCGCCGCCGCCGGCCACCGCGTCGCCCTCGTCGCCCGCTCCGCCGAGGCGCTCGACGCCGTCGCCGAACGATGCCGCCAGTGGGAAGGCGACGCCGAGCCGTTCGTCTGCGACGTGACCGACGCCGACGCGGTCGGGGAGATGGCCGAGGCCGTCGTCGCGTGGGCCGGCGTGCCGGACGTGGTCGTCAACAACGCCGGGCTGTTCGAGCCGGGCGGGCTGCTGGAGACGTCGCCGGAGGCGTTTCGCCGCCAGCTCGAGGTCAACGTCGTCAGCGCGTTCCTCGTGACGCGGGCGCTGGTGGGCGGGATGCTCGACCGTGGGTCGGGCCGGATCCTGATGATGGGGTCCGTCGCGTCGGTGCGGGGCTACCCGGGCGGCACGGCCTACGGCGCCGCCAAGCACGCGCTCCTGGGCTTGGCGCGGTCGCTCCGCGAGGAGATCAAGGGCACCGGCGTCTCGGTCACGACGCTCCTCCCCGGTGCGACGCGGACCGCCTCGTGGGACGGCACGGACCTGCCCGACGACCGGTTCATCCCGCCCGAGGACGTCGCCCGCGTGGCCGTCGAGGTGGCGAGCCTGTCGGGTCGGACCGTCATCGAGGAAGTCCTCCTCCGGCCCGACGCCGGGGACATCTAGCGCGCCTCCGGCGTTGGCCGCGCCCACCCCCCGACGACCCATGCCCGACGTCCGACACGAACCCCGCCAGAACCGCTTCGCCGCCTCCGTCGACGGCGGCACCGCCGAGCTCGAGTATCAGCGGGCCGAGGATGTGTTGATCTTCGTCCACACGTTCGTTCCGGAGGCGTCGCGGGGCCAGAACGTCGGAGAGGCGCTCGTCGAGGCGGCCCTCGACCACGTCCGCGAGAACGACCTCCGGATGGTGCCGCAGTGCCCGTTCGTGAAGCACTACGTCGAGGAGCACCCCGACACGCGGGACCTCGTCGCCCGGTGACAACCCGGCTCGCCGCGTCTTCTGTCGCCTGAGGCCCGGGAGCGCTGGAACCGGAGGGGCGGTCGGGGCGAATCTCGGACCCCGCCCGCGCTCCGATGCCCTCGCCCGACACCGCCCTCGTTCTGATCGACGTCATCAACCCGTTTACGTTTGACGGCGCCGAGGACCTCCTCGCCCACGCCGGCCCGGCCGTCGACGCCATCGCGGACCTCGCCCGGCGGGCCCGCGAGGCGGGCGTGCCGGTGGTCTACGTCAACGACCACTTCGGCAACTGGAAGGAGTCCTTCGACGACCTCGTCGAGCGGTGCGCCACCGACGACGTCCCGGGTCGCGAGATCGCCCAGCGGCTCCGGCCCGTCGACGGCGACTACCACGTGCTCAAGCCGAAGCACTCGGGGTTCTTCCAGACCCCGCTCGAGTCGCTCCTCGCCGAGCTCGGCGCGCGGCGGCTCGTGCTGGCCGGGTTCGCGACCGACATCTGCGTACTGGCGACGGCGATGGAGGCGTCGATGCGCGACTTCGACCTCGTCGTGCCGCAGGACGCCGGCGCGGCCGAAACGGCCGCGGCCCACGAGGCCGCGCTCGTCCACGCCCGACGCGTGCTCCACGCCGAGACCCCGCCGGCCTCGGCCGTCGACTTCGGCGTGCCGGCGGAGGTGGCCTGATCGCCTTTCCTATCCCGTCGGAGCCTCGAACTGGCGGAGGTGCCAGGCGACGACGAGCCCGAACGCGGCGCCCGCGAGGGCCAGCGCGACGGCCGTCGGGGCGAACCGCGTGAGGTTGGCGAGGTGGATGGTCGTCGCGACGCCGGCCGCGGCCACGCCGGCCCCGGCCCAGAGCCCGGCCTGGAGCGCGTACTCGCGGGCGCCGTACCCACCGCGGGCGGCTCGACGCGTGGGCAGGATCGCCCTGAGCCGGTCGTAGTCCCAGACGAGCAGCCAGAGGCACGCGAGTGCCATCAGGATCGTGAGCGCGCCGGTCCCCTCGAAGCCGATCGCGTTCGTGATGATCGCGATGTTGAGGATGATCGGGAAGTAGATCACGGCGCCGAGCGTGGCCGTCCTCGGCCAGAGCAGCAGGAGCGCCGCAGCGACCTGCGCCAGCCCAACGGCCCAGTAGAACTCGCCG
The DNA here is from genome assembly GCF_002283365.1 of Rubrivirga marina. Classification (NCBI taxonomy): domain Bacteria; kingdom Pseudomonadati; phylum Rhodothermota; class Rhodothermia; order Rhodothermales; family Rubricoccaceae; genus Rubrivirga; species Rubrivirga marina. The sequence continues at coordinate 2,019,660 of NZ_MQWD01000001.1, forward strand.
GCCTGGAAGAACGCGTCGAAGAAGTAGCCGACGGGGTGGCTCGGCGGGAGCGCGGTGAAGGGCTCGCCGCTCAGCTTCTTCAGCCCGGGCGGAATGAACCCGACGGCGAGGAGGACGCGGGTGAAGGCGGTGAACCGCTGGAGGAGCCGGGAGCGGACGAGGCGGGCGTGGAGCCGGTCGAGAGGGGACATGGCGAGAGAGGAAGACCGCGCGGCTACGGCCTCCCTCGTCGCCGGTTACGGGCGGACCGCCCTACGAGCAGCCGACGGGGCCACGCCGCCGGTCGCGCCGGTCCTCGCGCCGGTCGCGGACGTCTTCGCGCCGATCCCGGCGGTCCTCGCGGCGGTCCCAGACGTCCTCGACGCGGTCGAGCGGGCCGGTGTAGCGGCGGGCGTCCCGGACATCTTCCCGGCGGTCCCGGACGTCCTCGCGTCGGTCGCGCCGGTCCTCGGCGCGGTCGCGCACGTCCTCGCGGCAGTCGGCGACGACGGCGCGGGCGGCGGGGCGGACGGCCTGGGCGCTGGCGGGGAGGGCGGCGAGGAAGGGGAGGAGGAGGAGGAGTCGCATGGGAGAGGCGGGCTGGTGATGACGCCAAGAACCGGCCCCGTCCGCCTCGGGCGCATCACGGACCGCCGCCGACGCTGTGGGCGTTCGGTCACGGTTCTGTGTCGGCCGCCCCTCGCATGTCTGATCTCCCCGACCTCGGCGTCCCCCTCCGCTCCCGGTTCGCCGAGGGCACGGGCGTCCGGCTCCACGTCGTCGAGGCGGGCCCGGCGGACGGGCCGCTGGTGCTCCTGCTCCACGGCTTCCCGGAGTTCTGGTTCGGCTGGCGGCACCAGCTCCCGGCGCTGGCGGCGGCCGGCTACCGCGTCTGGGCGCCCGACCAGCGCGGCTACAACCGCTCCGACGCGCCGCCCGAGACGGCCGCGTACACGCTCGACCGGCTGGCCGACGACGGGCTCGCGCTCCTCGACGCGGCCGGCGCCGATCGGGCTCGGGTGGTCGGTCACGACTGGGGCGCCGTCGTGGCGTGGTGGCTGGCGTTGCGAGATCCGGAGCGCGTCGATCGGTTGGCGATCCTCAACGTGCCGCATCCGGTCGCCTTCCGGCAGTTCCTCAGGCGGCCGTCGGTCCAGTGGCTGAGGAGCTGGTACATGGCCTTTTTTCAGATCCCCGCGCTTCCCGAGATCGCGCTCCGTCGGCTCGGAGCGCGGGCGCTCCGGGTGACGAGCGCCCCGGGCACCTTCTCGGACGCCGACCTCGCCCGCTACCGCGAGGCGTGGTCTCGGCCCGGCGCCGCGCGCGGGATGCTCGCGTGGTACCGCGCCGCCGCTCGCTACGGCCTCGGCGACCGGGGCCTCGACCCGACGGTCCGCCCGCCGACGCTCATTTTGTGGGGCGACGCCGACGCCGCGCTCGACGCCCGCCTCGCCGAGCGGTCCGCCGCCCTCTGCGCCGACGTTCGCCTGCGGATGGTGCCCGGCGTGTCGCATTGGGTCCAGCACGAGGCGCCGGCGGTCGTCAATGCCGAGCTGCTGGCGTTCCTCGGCGCGCCTCGAGAGAAGGCGACGGCCGCCCGGCCCTAGGTCCGCCCGCCTCGGCGTCGAGGCGGGCAACGCTGGAGTCAGTCGAGCACGCGGACCGAGAGGTGCGACGGGTGCTCCGGCGACACGAACACGCGGTGCGTGGCGACCTGAAAGTCGTCCTCCGTCGCCTCAGCGATGGGCATGAACCGCTGCGGGTTCCTGTCGACCATCGGGAACCACGTGCTCTGGACCTGGACCATCATCCGGTGGCCGCGCTGGAAGGTGTGGGCCACGTCCTCCATGTCGAACGTGACTTCGGTCACCTCGCCCGGCTCGAAGGGCTCCGGGTCCGAGAAGCTGTTCCGAAACTTGCCGCGCATGACCTCGCCGCGGACGAGTTGTTGGAAGCCGCCCATCGGGACCTCGCAGTCGCCGTCGGGGAGCCGGCACTCGGCGTCGCCCGGGTAGACGTCGATGAGCTTGACGACGAAGTCGGCGTCGGTGCCGGTCGTCGAGACGAAGAGCGTGGCGAAGAGGTCGCCGGCGAGCGTCACGTCCTCCTCCAGCACGGGCGACTCGAACACGAGCACGTCGGGCCGGGTCGAGGCGAAGCGCTGGTCCTGCACCACGTACCGGTCGTCGCGGGTGACGACGATCTTCGGCGTGTGCGGCACGGGCTTGAACGGGTCCGAGACGTACTCCGCGAAGAGCCCCTGCTGCGTCGGTGCGTCGAAGCCGAGCCCGCCACCGGGCTGGAGGTAGAGGCTCGCCGCGCGGGCCTCGCGCGGCGGCCACGCGTCGAAAAAGCGCCACCGGTTCGCGCCGGTTACGAAGATGGACGCCTCCGGAAGATCCGGCTCGCCGTCCCCCTTCAGGTACGCCTCGAAGAACGGGGCCTCGACGTTCTCGCGGTACCACACGGACGTCCGCTGGCCGAACCACAGGTCGCCGTAGCGGTCGCCGTCGCTGCGGGCCCAGCCGCCGTGCCACCATGGGCCCATGGCGAGGTACGTCGGCGTGTCGTTGGCTGCGCCGGCCTGTCGGCGGTTCTGCTCGACGGCGTCGAACGTCTTGAGCGGGCCGTAGAGGTCCTGCGCGTCGAACCAGCCGCCCGTGACGAGCACCGCGGGTCGTACGTCGCGGAGGTGGGGGAGTGGCGTCCGCGCTTGCCAGTAGGCGTCGTACGTGTCGTGCGTGAGGATCTCCTGCCAGAGGTCGTTCTGTCCGTCGAAGAACCGGTCGTTGACGGTGGAGAGCGGGCCGAGGTCGAGGTACCAGTCGTAGCCGTCGGGCGTGCCGTAGTCACGGAAGCTGGGGGCCCGCTCGGTGGTCGGCTCCGGGCGAGGGGCGCCGTACGACGAGACGAAGCTGAACGTGGCCTGGAGCTGGAACGCCCCGTTGTGGCGGCGGTCGTCGCCGAGGTACCAGTCGGTCACGGGCGCCTGCGGCGAGACGGCCACGACGGCCGGGTGCGCGTCGATCAGTGCGTGCGTCGCGTAGAACCCGGGCGCCGAGATCCCCCAGACGCCGACGCGGCCGTTGGTCGGGACATGTTCGAGGAGCCACTCGACCGTGTCGTAGGTGTCCGTGCTCTCGTCGATCTGCCCGGCCGTCTTGGCCGGGATGTGCGGGCGGACGGCCACGAAGTCGCCCTCCGACATCATCTTGCCGCGGACGTCCTGGTACACGAACACGTACCCGTCGCGCATCAGACTCTCCGACGGACCGAGCGAGCTCCGGACCTCGTCGTCGCCGTACGGCCCGACGCCATAGGGCGTCCGCTGGAACAGGATCGGGTACGTGCCGGGTGCCTTCGGGACGTAGATCGAGGTGAACAGGCGGACGCCGTCGCGCATCGGCACCATCCGCTCCATCTTCGTGTAGTGCTGGCGGACCCAGTCGGCCTGGGCGTCGGCGGCGGGCATGAGGGCGAGGGCGAGGACGAAGAGGGCGAGGCGTCGGACCGGGAGCATCTGGCGCGGGGTGGGGCGCCGGAAAGGTAGCGGAGGGTCGAGAGCGGGCCGGGGACGAGGTGGTACCCTTCGGCCTCCCACCCCGCCCGCCCGTGCGCCTCCTCGCCGCCGCCGTGATCCTCGCCTCCACCGCCTCGGCCCAGCCCCTCGACCTCCGCGAGGACCCCGGTCTCAGCGACGCCCTCGTCGGCCTCACCGAGGCCGCCGGCCTCGGTGGGTCGTTCGACGTGGGCGAGGACGGGACGCAGGTCACGTCGCTCGTCGTCGTCGACCTCGCGGGGCCGGAGCCGGTCTGGGGCGGCGTCGCGCCCGACGCGTTCCTCTACCCGGCCAGCGTCTACAAGATGTACGTCGCCGCCGAGGTGCTGCGGCAAGTGCTGGAGGGCCGCTACGACCTCGACGACCCGCGCGTGGTGACGCCCCACAACGCTGTCGACACGGCGCGCGAGGTGCTCTCGGACCCGCGCCCGCTCCTCGCCGCCGGCGACACCGTGACGGTCGGGTACCTCCTCGACCTGATGGTCACGCGGAGCGACAACAGCGCGGCCAACGAGCTGATCGACCTCGCCACGCGCCCGGCCGTCGACTCGCTGATGCACCGCTACGGGTGGGAGGGCAGCGAGGTCACCCGGAAGTTCCTGCCCCGGAGCGTCGAGGACGAGGGCTACGCCGACGTCCCGAGCACGATGACGTCGGGCCGGCACGCGGCCGAGTTTCTCGCGCTGGCCGCGACGGACCGGCTCGTCCACCCCTGGGTGAGCCGCCGCCTCGTGGCGTTGCTGACGAACCAGCTCGACAAGACGAAGCTGGCGGCGGGCCTGCCACGGGAGGCCGTCTACGCCCACAAGACCGGCTGGTGGAGCTTTTGGACGCACGACGTCGGCGTCGTCCGCGACGGCGAGGTCCACTACGCGATCGCCCTCCTCACGCCGGTCCTCGAGGCCGAGGCGCGGCCGCGGATGGCCGAGGTCGGCGCGGCCGTCCACGCGCTGATGCGGGCGCGGGGCGCGCGCTGACCCCGTCCGCCTCGGCGTCGAGGCGGAGGGGCCCGGGGCCGGCACCGCGCGCCGGTAGCTTCCCGTCATGCCCGACGACCTCTTCGCCGCCGCCGCCGAACGCCGCCGCCAGCGGTCCGCCCCGCTCGCCGACCGGATGCGGCCGCGCACGCTCGACGAGTACGTCGGGCAGCCCCACGTCCTCGCGCCGGGCAAGCTCCTCCGCCGCGCCGTCGAGGCCGACCGCGTGACGAGCCTCATCCTGTTCGGCCCGCCCGGGACCGGCAAGACGACGCTCGCCCGGATCATCGCCAACACGACGCGGAAGCACTTCGCCAGCCTCAACGCCGTGCTGGCCGGCGTCAGGGACATCCGCGAGCAGATCGCGGCGGCGCAGGAGCGGCTCCGGCTCCACGGCCAGGGCACCATCCTGTTCGTGGACGAGGTCCACCGGTTCAACAAGAGCCAGCAGGACGCGCTGCTGCCGCACGTCGAGAACGGGACGGTCACGTTCGTCGGCGCGACGACCGAGAACCCGTACTTCGAGGTCAACAAGGCGCTCGTCTCGCGGAGCCGGGTCTTTGAGCTCCACACACTCACCGAGGCCGACCTCCGCGCTGTCGTCGTCCAGGCGCTCGCCGACGCCGAGCGCGGCTACGGCGACCTCTCCGTCACGGTGGACGAGGACGCGCTCAGCCACCTCGTGAGCACGGCCAACGGCGACGCCCGCTCGCTCCTCAACGCGCTCGAGCTGGCCGTCGAGACGACCGAGGCGGACGAGGCCGGCCAGATCCGCGTGACGCTGGAGGTCGCGGAGGACTCGATCCAGCAGCGGGCCGTCCTCTACGACAAGGACGGCGACGCCCACTACGACACGGTCTCGGCCTTCATCAAGTCGATGCGCGGCTCCGACCCCGACGCGGCGCTCTACTGGATGGCCCGGATGATCTACGCCGGCGAGGACCCCCGCTTCGTCCTCCGGCGGATGCTGATCTTCGCCTGCGAGGACGTGGGGCTGGCGGATCCGAACGCCGTCCGTGAGGCGGTCGCCTGCATGCAGGCGTTCGAGTTTGTCGGGATGCCGGAGGGGCGCTTCATGCTCGGCCAGCTCTGCGTCTACCTCGCCACGGCGCCCAAGAGCAACTCGAACTTCGCCTTCTTCAGCGCACTCGAGCACGTGGCGAAGGAGCAGACGCTCAACGTGCCGAACCCGCTCAAGGACGCGTCCCGCGACAAGAAGGGCCTCGGCCACGGGGAGGGCTACAAGTACCCCCACGCCTACCGCGACCACTACGTCCCGGAGCAGTACCTCCCGGGCGGGATGCAGGGGACGTACTTCTACGAGCCGTCCGACCAGGGGTACGAGGCCCGGTTGCAGGGGCGGCTGGAGCAGCTCCGCCAGCGGGACGCGGAGGAGAGCCTCGAAAAGCGGGTCCAGCGCTACGCGGAGGACGCCGAGTAGCCCCGCCTCGGCGCCGAGGCGGGCGGCCTCAGGCCATCGCGAAGGCGTCGGACCCGACGGGCGCCTTCGCGTGGGGCAGGGCGAACCAGAACCGCGTGCCCTCGCCGGGCCGGCTCTCCACGCCGCACGTGCCGCCGAGCCGCTCGGCGATCCGCCGCACGATCGACAGGCCGAGGCCGTGCCCCTCGACCTCCGTCGTGCCGACGCGGGAGAAGGCGGCGAACAGGCCGGCCTGCGCCTCTGGCGAGAGCCCCGGGCCGTCGTCGTGGACCCAGAACCGGGCGTGGCCGGACGCCGGGACGTCGGCGCCGAGCGTGACCGTCGGCCCGCCGTACTTGGCGGCGTTCGAGAGGTAGTTGACCCAGACCTCCTCGACCCACGGCGCGTGGCCCACCGCGACGGGCCACCGCTCGGGGCGCGCGGCCGGCTCGACGACCTCGGTCCCGGCTTGGCGGAGGCGGGCGAGCGCCTCGTCCACGATGGCGCCCATCGCCATCGGCTGCAGGTTGACGGCCGCCCGGCGGACGCCGGCGAGCAGGAGCAGCTCGTGAACGACCGTCCCCATCTTCTGCGCCGCGCGGACGACGCTGTCGGCGAGCTCGTGGTGCTCGCCGGTCGTGAGCTCCGGCCCCTCGTCGCGGAGGACTTCGGCCCATCCGATCACGCCCTGGACGGAGTTCTTGAGGTCGTGGGCGACCGTGTGGGCGAACGCGTCCAGCTCGTCGTTGCGGGCCTGGAGCTCGACGTTCGCGTCGTAGAGGTCGGCGTTGGCGCGGTGGAGGGCCGCGCGCTCCTCCCGCTGGCGCGTCACGTCGTGGAGCAGGACGAGGCGGCCGGTGGTGCGCCCGGAGCGGTCGGTCAGCGGGGAGACGCGGAGGTCGTAGTGCCGGGCGCCGAGGTGGACCGGCTCCGTGAGGGAGGCGTCGATGGCTCGGGCGAGGTCGGGCGCCGTCTCCTCGAGCGGACGGCCGAGCTCGGCGGCGCCGTCGCCGAGCGCGCGAAGCAGAGCCGGGTTGAGGTCGGCCACGCGGCCCTGGGCATCGAGCACGAGCATCCCCTCGCGGAGGTCGTCGACGAGGGCGGCGCGGGCGATGGGCTGGAGGTCGAGGAACTGGTACCGGATGAGCCCGAGGGCGAACGCGCCGGACGAGACCGACATCACGATGGGCGTGAAGTCCTTGGTCACCGGGCCGATCCCGAGCAGGTACAACACGTTGACCCCCAGCGGGACGAGGGCCCCGATGACGATCCACCGTGAGAGGTCGCGCGAACGTGCGTCGGCCCTAGCGTAGACCCACAGGAGGACGCCGAGCGAGACGGTCACCGCGGTCCACATGAGCCCGGTCTGCACCCACGCCAGCGGGCCGAGCGTGTACGTGACGCCCAGGAGCGGGCCGTCGGGCACGACCTCCCACGCCGACCAGACGAGCCGGTGCGCGTCGTTCGTCAGGGCGAGGCCGCCGTACGCGAGGCACCACGCGCCGAGCGCCCCGACCGCCACGCGCGCGGCCCGGGTCAGCCGGTCGGTGTAGCCGAGGACGAACGCGAGCCACGCCACGCCGAGGAGCGGCGACCACACGAACGTGGCCTGGGCCAGCCGGACCGTCGTGTCTGGAGAGGCCGCGAGGACGCTGAGGGCGTCGCAGGTCAGCCAGCCCGCCTCGGCGACGGAGAAGGCGACCAGCGCCCACCCGCCCGGCGCGTCCCGCCTCCGCCACGCGATGAGGCCGACCACCAGCATGAGGAGGGCGGCCAGCGGGGCGAGGGCGACGAAGAGGAGAGACTCCACTGAGCGTTAGGGGACGCGCTGTGGGTCATCGGTCGCAGCGGGTCCGCGCTTAATCGCCCGTGCCCCCGCGCCGGGTACGATGGACGGCGCGTGAGGAGGCATTCGGGTTTTCTCCTAGTGAGGACACCCGACGCCGGTCGGGTCCGCGCCCGCCGGCGGCGCTGGTCGCGGTCGGTGCGAGCGCGAAGGCCGTCGGCGCGGTCCGCTCGCCCGCGCTCGCGCGGCGGACCAGGCGCCGCACAGCGCGGACCCGCCGCGGCGGCACGAGCCGCGAGGCCCTGAGGGCGAGAGTCGCGAGCAGGGGGCGAGGCCAGGAGGACGGCCGAGACCGAGATCACGTCTTCCGCCGCGCTGGCGACCACGTTCGCGAGCGGGTCCGCCTCGGTGCCGAGGCGGGCTAGCTGGAGTAGCGCGCGTGGACGCGCTCGATGCTCTGGGTGTCGCCGATGAAGGTGATCCGGTCGCCGGCCTCCAGCACGGTCCCGCCGCTGGGGACGGTGCTGTGGCCGTCCCGGTGGATGAGCGCGACCAGCACGCCCGTCGGCAGGCGGAGGTCCTTGAGCGCCCGCCCGATGAGGGGGGCGGTGGCGTCGGTCGGGCGGAGGTGGAGGGCGAGGAAGCGGTCGTTGCGGAGGAGGACCTCCTTGAGGTCCTGCTCGTTCTCGGCCGCGAGCCACTGGTCCATGAAGTCCGCCTCGTCGATCCGGCTGGCGATGTTGGCGAGCGTGCGGAGGTGGCGGCCGGGCGGCTCCTCGGGGCTGAGGAGGAAGAACACCGCGTGGACGCGGGCGTCGGCGTCCGGCCGCTCGTCGCCGGTCGTGTCGACGGGGATGCTCAGGCCGGGGCGGCACCGGACCATGACGAGGCGCGGGTCGGCGAGCCCTGGGAGCCGCTGGTGGGGGAGGGCGGCGCCCTGGGACACCGGCGTGGAGCCGTAGCGGGCGCCCTCCAAGAATCCCTCCGACAGGTCGTCGACGGACAGGGGCACGTCGGCGGCGAGGAGCCCCGAGGCCTCGCGGACGACGTCCTCGTAGTCGCGCCGCTCGTCCAGGTCCAGCACCTCCGCGTGCGTGACGAGGTGCTCGAACGGCGTCTCGTCGCGGAGCCCCTTCTCTTTCAGGATCGTCCGGAGCTCGCTGTCGAGCGGCTCGTAGCGCCGCTGCCCGAGCCGGGCGAACAGGTGGTAGATGGCCCCCTCGCGCTCGACCTCCACGTTGCGGCGGACGTAGTAGACGTACCACACGACGCAGAGGACGGACACGCCCCCGGTGAACCCGATCGCGACCGCGCCCATCTGGACGATCAGCAGGACGGACGTGAGGATGCCCACGATCTGCATCCACGGGTAGAGCGGCGTCCGGAACCCCGGGACGTAGGACGGGATGTGGCTCTCGCGCATGACGATGACCGCGAGGTTGATCAGCCCGAACACGAGGAGGTTGAACGCGCTCGCCAGCTTCGCCACGCCCTCGACGTCGAGCAGCAGGATGCAGAGGACCATCGCGCCGCCCGTCACCAGGATGGCCGGCGCGGGCGTGTGGAACCGGCCGATCGCCCCGAGGCGGCGGGTGATGAGGCGGTCGCGCGCCATCGCCAGCGGGTAGCGGGAGGCGGAGAGGATGCCGGCGTTGCCCGTCGAGGCGAAGGCGGCCAGCGCCGCGATCGTGATGAGGAGGACGCCTGTCGACTCCGGCAGCCCGCCCGGCGTGGGGATCCAGTCCAGGATGTCGCGGGCGGCGGTGGCGACCGGCGTCAGGTCCTCCATCAGAGCGACCGGGTCGAGCACGGCCACCAGGATGTAGACGCCCACCGTGTAGACGAGGACGGCCGTCCCCAGCGAGAGCATCATGCCCAGAGGGATGTTGCGGTCCGGGTTCTCTACCTCCTCGGCCACGCTGGCCACCTTCGTGAGCCCGGCGTAGGCGGCGAAGACGAGGCCGATGGTGGCGAACAGACTGCCCACCCCGAAGGGCATGAACGGCGTGAACTTCGCCTCAGCCACGGCCCCCACGTCGCTGGAGACGATCTCCACGACCCCCTGCAGCACGAACACCGTGAGCACGAGCACGAGCGTCGTGACGAGGAACCGCTGGAGGCCGCTCGTCTCCTTCGCCCCGAAGATGTTGAGCACGGTGAAGGCCACCGTCATGCCGACGGCGACCGGCTTGATGGGCAGGTCCATGAACAGGACGAGGTAGGCCCCCACGCCGATCAGCGCGAACGCGCTCTTGAACACGAGCGACAACCACGTGCCCAGCCCGCCGACCGTGCCGACGAGCGGGCCGAGCGCCCGGTCGATGAAGTAGTACGTGCCGCCTGCGCGCGGCATGGCCGTGGCCAGCTCCGCCTGGCTGAACATGGCCGGGAGCACCAAGAGCCCGGAAACGAAGTAGGCCAACACCACCGACGGCCCGGCATAGGCCATGGCGAGGCCCGGGAGCAGGAAGAACTCGGCGCTGAACATGGCCCCCGTGCAGATCGCGTACACATCGAACAGCTTGAGCTCTTTCTTGAGGCGGGGGGCGTCGTCGGTCACGGGCAGTAGGCAGCGGCGGGCGTCTGGGTTCTCCAGACGATACCTCCGGGTTCCGACTCGCGCCGCCTCGGCCCATCGGCTTCGCTCAGGGGAGCCGCCGAGGCGGGCGGGGCTGGGGCGCCCACGTGGAGTCTCGATGTCGGAGAACGGCGACCCCGTTGTCCCCTGACGGAACCGCGAGATCGGGGTAACGTGCCCCTCTTTTCCCTTCTCGGCCGCCCGGCCCCACCACGCCCGCCGCCATGCGACGCTTCGCTACGCTCCTCCTCGTTCTCGCCCTCACACCCCTCGGCTTGGCGCAGGTGCTCCCCGAGGCGGAGCCGGCCCGGCCCGCGATCCGCAGCGAGCGGGCCCAGGCCCGGACGGCGGCCGACACGCTCCGCCTCACAAATGTCCCCGACGGCGCGCAGATCACGATCTACGACTTCACGAACGGCAACGGGCGGATCACGGGCCTCAACAACTTCTACGACCAGATCGGTACGGCGTACACGCTCCCGGACGGGGAGGAGTACGAGCTGGTCGGGCTGGAGGCCCTCTTCTTCGACGTCTCGAACCCTGGCGACTCCATCGACCTCCAGGTCTACAGCGGGACGGTCGACTCCGGCCCACAGGGCGATCCGCTCTACGTCCAGACGTTTGACACTGCCGATCTGGTGGGTCCGGAGACGGGCCCGGACGGGACGACGGTCTTCACGACCTTCCTCGAGTTCGACGAGCCGCTCCCGCTGACAGAGGACACGTTCTTCGCTGTATTCGACCTCTCCCAGACGCAGGACACCGTGTCCGTCGTCTCGACTGTCCAATTGAGCGCGCCGGCGCCGGAGACTGTTGTGTTCTTTAACGGGGCCTGGGAACGGCTGACGGACCTGTTCCAAGACCCGTTCAACATCTACCTCCTGGCGGACGCCGTCGTGGTGCGCCCGGGGCCGGTCGGGCCGATCCCGATCGCGGATGCGCGGGCGCAAGGCAGTGGCGCGACCGTGACCTTCGAGGGCACCGTCACGCGGTCCGAGGGCGCCTTCACCTACCTCCAGGACGAGACGGGCGGCCTCACGATCCGACAGACCTCCGGCGACTTCTTCGACGCCGTGGCCGACAACACGGTCCGGCCGGGCGCGACGCTCCGGGTGACCGGCACGCTCTCCGAGTTCAACGGGCTCCTCCAGATCAACAACGCCGACCTCGAGTCGTTCGAGCCCATCGCCTACCCGCCGGTGCCCGAGCCGCAGGAGGTCACGCTCCAGGAACTGGCGACGAACGGGGAGGCCTACGAGGGCGAACTCGTCCTCGTCACCGACGTGACCTTCGCCGACCCGCCGACCCAGTTCGAGGCGGCCACGACGTACCAGGTCTCCGACCCGACTGACGACTCGAACGCCGTGACCGTCCGCGTCCCGAACGCCGAGGACACGGAGATCGAGGGGACCGACTTCCTCGGCGACCCATCGCGCGTGACCGGCGTCGTCGGGCAGTTCTCGTCGACCGACCCGGACGCGGGCTACCAGATCCTCCTCGTCAGCATCCGCGAGGTACTTCGGAACGACGTCGCGGTCGGGGAGGACCCGGAAGGTCGGCTGGCGTTGGGTGCGCTCGTCCCGAACCCGTCGGCCTCGGCGGCCGAGGCGACCGTGTCGCTGGCCGAGGCCGGCCGGGCCACGCTCGTGGTCTACGACGTGCTCGGCCGCGAGGTCGCCCGCGTGCTCGACCGGGCGCTCCCCGCCGGCGACCACGCCGTCCGCGTCGACGTGTCGGGCCTCCCGGCCGGGGCGTACGTCGCGCGCCTGAGCGCGGCCGGGACGACCGTCGCGCGGCCGTTCACCGTCGTCCGCTAACCCATCGCCCCCGCCGGTCGTCTTCCGAGGCGGGCGGGGGCACGTCAAAAAACGGCCTCCGGCGCGGTGCCGGAGGCCGCTCGGCCGTCCCACGTGTCGCCGGCGGTGGCCGCCGCCGGCGGTGATTCAGCGCGTGATCGTCAGGCGGGCCGTCGTGACGGTCTCGCCGAGGGCGACGCGCGCGAGGTAGACGCCCGGCGCGAGCGCGCCGCCGTCGAGTCGGAAGCTGTGGGCGCCCGCTGACAGCGGGCCGTCATGGAGCCGCGCGACCTCGCGGCCCACGGCGTCCCACACGGTCACGGTCGCTACGTCGGCGCGCGGGCTCGACAGGAGGACGCGCGCGGCGCCGCTCGACGGGTTCGGGGCGACGGCGAGCACCAGCGCCTCGGGGCCGCCCTCGACGGACGTCCCGTCGGTGACCGTGACGGTCACGGAGCCCGTCGCCTCGGCTGTCCCGTCGGAGACCGTGAACGTGAACGAGTCCTCTCCGACGTAGCCGTCGTCGGCCGTGTAGAGGACGACGGGGGCGAGGCGCCGGCCCGAGCCGTCGTCGCCCACCTCGGCGTCGCCGTGGGCCGGGTCGGAGACGGCCGTGATCGTGAGGTCGTCGCCGTCGGCGTCGGTCACGTTGGCGAGCACGTCGATCGTCGTCGTCATGCCCGCGACGGCGTCGGCCTCGACGGTCCCGCTGACCTGGGGCGCGCTGTTGGACGTCCCATCGCCCCGCGTGAAGTACGAGGCGTAGTACACACGTCCTCCGGTCGGGACCTGGAAGTTGTTGGCCGCCGCGCCGTTGCCTGAGGCCGTCGCCCAGGCGTAGGTCGTGGTCGTTGTTCCGAACCCGGCGACTGTGACCGTCACCTGGTACTCAATCATGAGCGTCGGGAACGACCCGGCCGGCGTGATGAGCGTCCCGTAGCCGACGACCTCGCTCCGGTAGTCGGTGACGATGGTGAAGCCCTGGAACGTCTGCGTGGTCTGGTCCTCGGTGACGGTCCCGAAGGTGAGCGGGAACGTGAGCTGCTGGAGCCCGTCGGGCTCATAGGTGATGACGATCTCGGGGTCGCCGCTCTGAGCCGGGACGTAGATCCCCTGTGTCACGAACTGGTCGCCGGTGACGTCGGCGTAGACGTAGCCGGCGGTGTCCTCGCCCTCGACGGCCGTCGTGTCGTTGAGCGCGGCCCAGGTGGCGGCCGGGAAGTTCGAGGCGCCCGGGAGCCCCGTGACGTCGCCACCCGAGTAGAACGTCTGACTGACGACGTCCTCGTTCGGGTACGCGATGGTCGTGAAGTCCCACGTCTGGTTCGCGCCGCGGAGCGCGATGAGCGCGTCGATCTCCGCGCGGTCGTCGGCAGGGACGTCGTCGTTGGTGTCGGTCCCGAACGACCGCGTCGTGACCGTCTCGCCGGACGCGGTGATCCCGTAGAGGTCGTCGAAGGTGAAGGTGAGCTGGGCGTGGGCGGGCGCGGCCAGCAGGACGGCCGCGAGCGCGGCCAGGGCGAAGCAACGGGTCATGAGCGGAGGCGGAGGGGGGACGGGAGTCTAGCCGACCCGCCTCCCCTCCGCCTCCCCGAATGAGGGGAGGGGCCCCTCAGCGGACCGCGATCCCCTCGTCCGACACCATCACCGAGGCGCGCGCCTCCACGGTGGCCGGCTCCGGCACCTGCTCATAGTGAGCCACGACCCGCGGCTGGAATTCGTCTTCTGCCTCGTCTGAATACGACACGTAGAGGATTTCGAGAGCGATTGGGCCGAGCTCGGAGGAGAGAGCGTCGTAGGTCGCCGCTTGAGGCGAGATGGGACCTCTAACTTGGTGGTTGAGCTCGAATCGCTTCCAGAGACGACTGTACTCACGTGCCGTCGTGGTCGCGCCTGATGTCAGTTGAACGGGCCCGTTGCCGACGTAGCGGGCTTCGACAGCGTCCGTGTCGAAGAACACGTCGCTGGGGGTTAGCCCAGTCCCATAGGCGAGCTCCGGCTCGAACACCGTCCCACCCCATCGGTAGAGACCGTCCTCTCGGTTCGTAAACCATATTCCCTCTCCGAACACGCAGTGAGTGAACGAGATGGGCGTCGATTTGATCTGAAACCAAGTCTCCCCGTCGATGAGCGTATCCCGCGACACAGTTAGGGTGGCGATGTGCTCTGGGAGACCTCCCGGGCCGACGAACGTCGTATCGGAGGGCATTCCAGCGTCATCGTACCGGACGGTGTACGTCCGGGCGAGCGTCCACTCCGTCCCGACCGCCAGCGTGAGGACAGGCGCCTCGGAGGGCGGGTCGACAGGTTCGGACGTGTCGCAGCCGGCGACGGCGAGGACGAGGGCGAGCGTGCAGAGGCGGAGGGACCGCATAGAGAGGCGGGTGGGTGAGAAGGGGTAGCCTCTGTCGGTCGCGTCGCGGGTCGGGTGGCGGATGAGGGCAGAGATACGAGGACAAACGGTGGGTGGACAAGTCACGGAATCGTGACCCGGGGTCTGCCCGGTGCCGAAAGCGCGGAGCCGCCGCCGTTCGCGCGGGGTACCATGCGGCATGCAGATCGAATCGGCCCGCCTTGACGAGTTCGCCGCCGCCGTCCGCCCACGGATCGCCGGCGCCCTCCGCCTCGACGCGCTCTCCAAGGCCCTCTACGCCACCGACGCGTCGCTCTACCGCGAGCCCCCGCTGGGCGTCCTCATCCCGAAGCACGCGGACGACATCCAGGCGGCCCTCGAAGAGGCCGGACGCTACGGTGTCCCGATCGTCGCGCGCGGGTCCGGGTCGAGCCTCGCCGGCTCGGCCGTATCCGGCGGCCTCGTGGTCGACACCACGAATCACCTCCGCGACATCGTCCACGTCGACGCCGAGGCGCGGACGGCGACGGTCCAGCCGGGCGTCGTCCTCGACGACCTGAACCGCGCGCTCCGGCCGCACGGGCTCACGTTCGGGCCCGACCCGGCGTCCTCGAACCGGGCCACGCTCGGCGGGATGCTCGGCACGAACGCGACCGGGACGCACTCCATCCAGTACGGCGCCGTCGTCGACTGGACCGAGTCGGCGCGCGTCCTCCTTCACGACGGGACGCCGGCCACGTTCGGGGCGCTCGACGCCGCCGCGTGGATTGGCAAGACGACGGCCGGCGGGACTGAGGGCGAGGTGTACCGCCGCGTCGAGGCGCTGTTGAAGGTCCACGAGCACGCCATCCGGACCGACACGCCGCGCTGGTGGCGCCGCGCCGGCGGCTACCGTCTGGAGCGGATGCTGGAGGCCCCGGAGGTCGACCGCGGGCCGGGGCGCCCGTGGGACGGCACCCGCAACCTCGCCCACCTCCTGGCCGGCTCCGAGGGCACGCTCGGCGTGGCGACCGAGATCACGCTCGGGCTCGTCGAGCGGCCGGCGCACGCGGCGCTCGGCGTGGTCCACTTCGACACGCGGATGGGCGCCCTCGAGGCCGTCGAGGGCATCCTCGAAACGGGGCCGACGGCCGTCGAGATGTTCGACCGGATCGCCCTCGAGCGGGCGTACGACGTGACCGAGTACGCGCCGAAGCTCCACTTCGTCCAGCGCGGGCCGCACGGCGAGATCCCGGCGGCGCTCCTGATCGTCGAGTACAGCGGGGCGTCGCTGGCCGAGTGCGAGGACGGCCTCGCCCGCCTCGGGCGGCACCTGGGGGCGGGCGCCGTCATCACCGAGCTGGTGGAGGAGGCCCGGATGGCCGACGTGTACGCCGTCCGGAAAGTGGGCCTCGGGCTGGCGATGAGCGCGCGGCTTCCGGTCCAGGCCGCGGCGATCATCGAGGACGCGGCCGTCCCGGTCGAGCACCTCCCGGCTTACATCCGCGAGCTCGAAGAAGCGATGGCCCAGGACGACGTCGAGGCGGTCGTCTACGCGCACGCGAGCGCCGGCTGCCTCCACGTCCGCCCGTTCTTCGACCTGCGCCAGCGAGCCGAGGTCGAGAAGATGGACCGCGTGGCGCGGGCGTCGGCGCGGCTCGCCAAGAAGTACGGCGGCGTCATCGCGTCGGAGCACGGCGACGGCCGGGCGCGCGGGGCGCTCGCCGAGGCCTTCTACACGCCGGCGCTCTACGCGGCGTACCAGGCGACGAAGCGGGCGTTCGACCCCACCGGCCGCCTGAACCCCGGCAAGATCGTGGAGGTGCCGCCGCTCACGGAGGCGCTCCGGATGGGGCCCGACTACCACCCGCGTTCGGTCGCGACGGCGCTCTCGTTCCCCGACACGGCCGGCCGCGACGTCGGGTTCGCCGAGGCCGTCGAGGCGTGCAACGGGCAGGGCGTCTGCCGCAAGACCGACGTCGGCACGATGTGCCCGCCGTTCATGGCGACGCGCGAGGAGAAGGACTCGACGCGTGGCCGGGCGAACGCGCTCCGCGAGGCGCTCTCGGGCGGCCTCCCGTCGCTCACGAGCCCCGAGGTGGGGGAGGCCCTCGACCTCTGCGTCTCGTGCAAGGCCTGCAAGGCCGAGTGCCCGGCGTCGGTCGACATGGCGGCGCTCAAGACGGCGTGGCTGGAGCAGAAGTACAAGGAGGAGACGCCGTCGGTGCGGGCGCGCCTCTTCGCCCACATCCCGGTCGTGTCGAGGCGGATCGCCGGCCCCCTCGCGCTCGTGGCCAACCGCGTCAACCGGAGCGGGCTGGTGCGCGGCCGGCTCGCGGCGCTCGGCATCGCGACCGAGCGTGGCCTCCCCCCGTTCGCCACAAACCCGTTCAAGGATTCGGAGGCCGCCCGCCTCGGCGCCGAGGCGGCCCCTCCCGGCGGGCCGCGCGTGGCGCTCTACGTCGACACGTTCGGGCGCTTTCAGGAGCCGTCGATCCCGCGCGCGGCGCTGCGGGTGCTGGCGGCGGCTGGAGCGCGCGTCGAGGTCCCGCCGTACCGCTGCTGCGGGCGGACGTACCTCTCGAAGGGGTTCGTCCCGCACGCCGAGCGGCTCGCGCGCCAACTCGTCGAGGCGTACGCGCCGCTGGCCCGCGACGGTGTCGCGATCGTCGGGCTGGAGCCGTCGTGCATCCTGACGCTCCGCGACGAGGTCCCGCGGCTCGTGCAGACCGAGGACGCCCGCGCCGTCGCCGCGGCGGCCGTGACGTTCGAGGAGTGGTGCGAGGCCCACGCCGACCGCCTGGACGCGATCGACTGGCAGGACGCCCCGGCCGACGCGCTGGTCCACGGCCACTGCCACCAGAAGGCGCTGTCGACGATGTCGGCCAGCCACGCGTGCCTCGGGGCCTCCGGTTTCAGCGTGAAGGAGTCCGGCGCGGGCTGCTGCGGCGTGGCCGGCTCGTTCGGCTACGAGGCCGAGCACTACGGCGTGTCGCTGGCGATCGCCGAGGACCGGCTGGCGCCGGCCGTCCGCGCGGCGCCCGGGGCCGTCGTGGTCGCGGCCGGGACGAGCTGCCGCGAGCAGATCGAGCACACGACGGGCCGGCGGGCGCTCCACCCGGCCGAGGCCCTGGCCGCCCGGCTCCGCTAGCTCCCTCCGCCTCGGCGCCGAGGCGGGCCGGGTTGCCGGCCGTCCGGGCGGGCACGACCTTGGGCGCCGCCCCTACTTCCCCCGTCGCTCTGCGCCTCTCGATCCTCCTTCTCCTGGCCCTCGCCGCTCCTGCGTGGGCGCAGCGCGTCGCCTTCTTCCCCTCCGACGAGAGCCCGCAGGCAGCGTACGCCGAGGGCCGGCTGGTTGAGGCGCTCGCCGAGCAAGGGTACGAGGTCCTCGCCGACCGGACCGATTACGATCACCTCGTCAGTCTCGTGATCCACTCGGAGCGGCTGGGCGCGGAGGCGTTCCAGATCGTGCCCGAGGGGCGGATGATCTCCGTCGTCGGCGGCGACGCGCGGGGGATGATCTACGGGGCCCTCGCGCTGGCGGAGGCGATCGGCAACGGGACGCCGCTGGCGGAGGTCGAGGCCGTCGAGGAGAGCCCGGCGCTGGAGTTCCGCGGGATCAAGTTCAACCTGCCGTGGGAGACGTACCGGCCGTCGTCGGCGCTCACGCAGCACACGGAGACGGCGCGTGACCCGGCCTACTGGGAGGCGTTCCTCGACATGATGGTCGAGAACCGGTTCAACGTCGTGAGCCTGTGGAACCTCCACCCGTACACGTTCATGGTGCGGCCGACGAACTTTCCGGAGGCCAGCCCGTGGTCCGAGGCGGAGCAGGCCGAGTGGGAGGCGTTGTACCGCGAGATCTTCCGCCTCGCGAAGGAGCGGGCGCTCGACACCTACATCGTCCACTGGAGCATCTTCGTGAGCGAGGCCTTCGCCGAGGCCCATGACGTGGCGGAGACCAACTTTTACCCGCACTACTACGTGCCGGGCGACACGACGGAGATCGTCCGCCGCTACCTCCGCGAGAGCGTCCGGCAGGTGCTGGAGGCGTACCCCGACCTCGACGGCGTCGGCATCTCGCACGGCGAGGGGATGGCCGGGATGACGCCGCTCGAGCGCCAGCGGTGGATGGATGACGTCCTCATCGCGGGGATGCTCGAGGCCGACCGGCCGGTCAAGCTTATCCACCGCGTCCCGTTTTCGTCGGGCACGTCGTCCGACCCCGGCGTGAGCGGGGACGTCGAGGAGGTCACGCGCGCGGCGATGGAGCGACTGGAGGACCGGTTCGACGGGCCGATCTGGGTCGAGATGAAGTTCAACTGGTCCCACGCCCACTCGACCCCCGAGCTGGTGAAGGTCCACGGAGGCGAGCTCGGCGACACCTACTTCGACCCGCTCCCGACCAACTACCGGATCGTCTGGCAGATGCGGAACGAGGACTTTTTCGCCCTCCGCTGGGGCGTGCCGTCGTTCATCCGCGAGCACGTCGCGCGCAACGGCGAGGCGGCGTACGTCGGCGGCTACTTCGTGGGCTCGGAGACCTACATCCCCGCGCTCGACTACTTCACGGCGCTCGACGAGCCGGTCGACTGGCGGTGGGCGTTCGAGCGGCAGTGGCTGTTCTACAAGCTGTGGGGGCGGCTCCTCTACGACCCCGCGACGCCCGACGCCGTGTTCCAGGCCGAGTTCGACCGGCGCTACGGCGAGGCGGGTGCCAACCTCCTCAATGCGCTCTCGCTCGCCTCGTCGACGCAGCTCCGCCTCGCGTCGCTGTACGACGCCATGTGGGACTTCACGCTCTACAGCGAGGGGTTCCTCGCCCTTCAGGGCGACTCGACGCGCTACATCTCCGTCGACCGCCTGATCGAGCAGCCGACGATGGACCCCGACTACGTGTCGGTCGGGGAGTTCGTCGCCACGATGCAGAGCGGCGGCTCGTTCGGCGCCGACCGTGTGACGCCGCCGATCCTGGCGGACATGCTGGAGCGGGACGGCCGGGAGGCCCTCCGCCTCGTGGACGGCGTCGATACGAGCGGCGACGCGTCGCTCCGGTACGAGGTGGCGGACGTCCAGACGTGGGCGCACCTCGGGCTCCACCTCGCCGAGAAGCTCCGCGGCGCCGTCGCGCTCCAGACCTACCGCCTCGACGGCGCCGAGGCCGACCACGCGGCGGCGATCGACCACCTCGAACGGGCGCTGTCGCACTGGGACGAGGTCGTCGCCATCACGCGGCCCCTGTACCGCGACATGCCGCTGACGCACTACAACCACGGCGGCTTCGAGGCCAACCCCGACAACCTGTTCCACTGGGCGCTCGTCCGCGACGAGGTCGCACGGGACGTCGAGATCGCGCGGCGGAGCCGGCCAGACTGAGCGGCTCCCCCCGCCTCGGCGCCGCGGCCGGCTACCTCAGAACGAGCACGGCCGTCTGCGAGCCGGCTACGCCGCGGATCGTATCGGCATGGTCGCGGAGCAACCCCTCAATCTCCACCGCCGAGCAGTTGCCGCGCTGGATCCAGACGACGTGGGGTGGCGGCCCGTGGAGAACCGCGAGATCGTTAAAGTCAGAGTCCTTCGTGACGATGACCAAGTCTCGGCCCTCTTCATACGTCCATACGTCCGCATCCGGGGAGTCCGCCAGCCCGGCGCTTGCGGTGCTCTCTGCTCCTGGGAAGACGTCGCTCAGGCGAGCAACGAGGAGGCGAGAGAGGTTGTGGTCGAAGGGGAGCAACCGATGCTAAGTATGTGCAATGGGTTAGAAGGTGATTCATCCCCGGACAACAGTCAACTGGAAGGTGTTCCAGGACTGTCGCATTGAGCAGCGTAGAGAGGGGTTGCGACGCGTTTAGTGGTGTTGCCTTGTTCGTTTCTTCTCAGGCAGCCACTGAGCGCCTCTCTCGATCTGCTGCGAACTGGAGCGCAGCCAACAGGTCCTCTCGCTCCAAGTCTGGGAAGTCCTCCAGCACTTCCTCCTGTGACATCCCCGAGCCGAGGTACTCCAGTACGTCGTAGACCGTGACGCGGAGACCGCGGAGGCACGGCTTCCCGCCGCGCTTCCCGGGCTCGATGGTGATGCGGTCGCGGTAGTCGGTCAGGCCGGAACGTACGCCATCCGGCCCGGTCGGCTCCCCACTGCCCCTGTCGGCCTCGGCGCCGAGGCCGACCTAGTGGTACCCCTCGTCCTCTGGGTGCTTGGGGCGGACGAGCGCGAGGATCGCCCCGTGGGGGACGATGAGGTAGCTCTGCCCGTCGTACTCGACCTCCACGGCCTCCTTCCGCAGGAACAGCGCGAGGTCGCCCACGCGGGCCTGGAGCGGGAGGTACCGGACCGGCGAGTCCTCGCCCGTCCATGCCTCCGAGGCCGAGTAGTCCGGGTTCGGGACGGCGTGGCCGGGCCCGACGCGGACGACGCGGCCCGTCTGGACCGTCTCCTTCGACGTCACGCCGGCCGGGAGGTACAGCCCGCCCGACGACCGGTCAGCGTCGTCGCTCGGCCGGACGAGCACGCGGTCGCCGACGACGTGTACGGCGTCGAGGGAAGGCATCAGGTCCATCGGGCGGCGGCGGGCATCCTTTCGTGGGGGGCAACGTATGATAGCCCTCCACCCGACCCACCCTGGCCCTCTCCCCATGCGAAGCACCGGCGCCATCGTCCTCCTCGTCCTCGTCCTGCTCGTCGGCTTCGCCGGCTGCGCGGGGTGCGGCACCTTCAACAGCCTCCGGACCCAAGATGAGCAGGTGACCGGCGCCTGGTCCGAGGTCGAGAACCAGTACCAGCGGCGGGCCGACCTCGTCCAGCAGGTCGTCTCGACGGTCCAGGGCCAGGCCGACTTCGAGAGCGAGACGCTCCAGAACGTGATCGAGGCGCGGAGCCGCGCCACGAGCATCCAGATCTCGGCCGACGACCTCGACGATCCGGAGGCCCTCGCCCAGTACCAGGCCGCACAGTCTGCCCTCGGCTCGTCGCTGGGCCGCCTGCTCGCCGTCTCCGAGTCGTACCCGACGCTCCAGGCCAACGAGGGCTTCCTCCGGCTTCAGGACCAGATTGAGGGCAACGAGAACCGGATCGCCACGGCCCGCCGCGACTACAACCAGGCCGCGACCGACCTCAACGCCCGGATCCGGACGTTCCCGGCCAACATCGTCGCCGGGTTCGCCGGCGTCGACCGTCGCGAACAGTTCGAGGCCGCGGCCGGCACCGAGCAGGCCCCGGAGATCACGTTCGACTGATCGGCTCGCCGTCCCGCTGACTCCCCCGGCCTCGGTCCCGAGGCGCCCGTGCCCGTCCTCTCCCGCTTCGTCGTCGTCCTCGCCCTCCTGGCGACCGCTGCCAGCGCGGCGGCCCAGGGGGGGCAGCCCTACGAATCGCGCTACGACATTCCCGCGCGGCCGAGCCCGCCGCGGCTCGTCAACGACTTCACAGGGACGCTCGGGCCCGGCGAGGCGTCGGCGCTCGAGCGGAAGCTCGTCGCCTTCTCCGACTCGACGGGCTCGCAGGTCGCCGTCGTGCTCGTGCCCACGACCGACGGCGTGGCGCCGGTCGACTACGCCACGGAGATCCTCCGCGAGTGGGGCGTCGGACGGGCCGACGTCAACGACGGCGTCGTGTTGCTGGTGGCGAAGAACGACCGCGAGGTGTTCATCGCGACGGGCTACGGCGCCGAGGGCGCGCTGACGGACGCCACGGCCGGGACGATCATCCGGTCCATCGTCCTCCCACGGTTCCGCGAGGGCGCGTTCTACGCCGGCATCGACGGGGCGACGGACGCCATCATGGCGGCGCTCACGGGCCAGTTCGAGCCGCCCTCGGCCAGAGGCCCCGGCGGAGGCGGCGACGGCGCGATCGGGTCGGTGCTGTGTTGTCTCTTCGTCCTGTTCGTGATCCTCGTCGTCCTGTCGTCGCGGCACAAGAGCCCGCCGAGCTCAGGCGGCGGCCGGCGGCGTCGGCGGAGCGGGCCGGGCGTCATCGTGATCCCCGGCGGCTGGGGCGGCGGTGGCGGCTTCGGCGGCGGCGGTTTCGGCGGTGGAGGTGGCTTCGGCGGGGGCGGCTTTGGCGGCTTCGGCGGTGGCTTCGGTGGCGGCGGCGGCGCGGGCGGGAGCTGGTAGAGGGATCGCTTCGCTCCCGGGAATGGGGAGCGAGGGAATGGGAACGGGCGGAGGGGGCCGGGCCGGCTGGCGGGGCCTCGACGTCAGCGGCAGCCTTCGCCGCTTCGCTCGCCGGCTATCTTCCGTCCATGGACCGCATCGCGACCCTCCAGGCGTTTCTCAAGGATGACCCCGACGACCCGTTCACGCGGTTCGCGCTCGCCCAGGAGCACGCCAAACGCGGGGAGACCGACGAGGCCCTGGCCTACTACGAGGGGCTCGTCCGCGACCGTCCCGACTACGTGGGGACGTATTACCACCTCGGCGCGTTGTACCGGGCCCTGGGGCGCGACGACGACGCGCTCGCGACCTACCACGACGGCGTCCGCGCGGCCACCGAGGCCGGCGACGCCCACGCCCGCGCCGAGCTCCAGAGCGCCCTCCTCGAGGCCGACGGCCTCGGCTTCGACGACTAGCGACGACCCCCCGGACCCCGCATGATCCGCCGCCTCGCCCTCCTCGCCGCGCTCCTCCCGCTCGTGGCGCTCGCCCAGCAGGCCACGACCTACGTCGTCCAGCCCGGCGACACGCTCTACCGGATCTCCCGTGCCCACGGGCTCTCGGTCGACGAGCTCCGCGCGCTCAACGACATCGACGGGACCTACATCTCGGTCGGCCAGACGCTCCGGCTGACGGACCGCGTCCCGGTGCCGCGCCAGACGCCGCCGCCGGCGCCGCCGGCCGACGTCGTGCGCGAGCGGATCCCGGACCGCCCGACGCCCGCGGTCCCGGTCACGCCGGCCCGCCCGCCGGTAGCGACGCCCGACGCCCCCGCGCCGCGGGGGCCGGCCACGTCCGGGTCGGCCGTCCACGTCGTCGAGGCGGGCGAGACGCTCTTCCGCATCGCCCTCCGCTACGACACGACGGTCGACGAGCTCCGCCGGCTCAACGGGATCGACGGCGACAAGATCGAGGTCGGGCAGCGACTCGTCGTCGGGCGCGGCGGGGCGGCCCGGCCCGCCTCGGGCGGCGCGCCGGTGGCCCTCGGGCCGGCGCGCGAGTGGTCCATCACCGACACCACGCTCCCGGCCGACCTCGTCCACTTCGTCGAGCCCGGCGAGACGCTCTACTCCATCGCCTACGACCTCGGCCTCGAGGTCGACGCGCTGGCCCGGATCAACGCGCTCTCGACGGCCCCGCTCGAGCCCGGCATGGCCCTCCGCCTGCCCACGCCGGTCAACCCGGCCGTCGCGGCGCGCACCGAGATGCTGCCGGCCGACGAGGAGGGCCTCGCCCTCGTCTACCCCGACGTCATGAGCGGCCGGCCGACCGAAAGCGGCGAGGCCTACGACCCGCTCGGCTTCACGGTCAGCCACCGCGACCTCCCGTTCGGCACGGTCCTCCTGGTGACGAACCCGTCGAGTGGGCGGAGCACGTTCGTCCGCGTTACCGACCGCGGGCCGGTGAGCCGGTCGTACCTCGTGGAGCTCTCGGCGGCAGCGGCGACGGCCCTCCAGCTCGACCCGAACGCGGCCCGGCAGGTCGAGCTGCGGCGCCTGCCGTAGCCCTCGTCACGGGCCGCAACGTAGGCGCGGTCCGGCGCCGTGTGCCGCCCGGCTGAGGGTCGGATGATGCTGCGCGGCGCTCGCGCCCTCGGGAGAGCCTCACACGTTCGGCGGCGGTTCCTCAAGGACTGGGGGGAGGAGAGGGGGACCTTGGCGTCCCACCACTCCTTTCCCCATGCGCACGCTCTTCTTCGCGGCCCTCGCCGCTCTTCTCCTCCCCACCGCCGCCGCCCAGGACGCGCCGCCTGCCGAGGCCACCGGCGAGGCCGCCCCGACCATCGCCGATGTCCTCCAGGCCGACGGCCGCTTCACCATCCTTCTCAGCGCCGTCGAGACGGCCGGGCTGACGGAGACGCTCGCCGAGCCCGGCCCGTACACCGTCTTCGCCCCGACCGATGAGGCGTTCGCCGCGCTCCCCGAGGGCACCCTGGCGGCCCTCACGCCGGAAGACCTCCAGAACGTCCTGCTCCGCCACGTCGTCCTCGGTGAGGTCACGGGTGAGCAGGCCGCCGCGGCCGGGACCGCCCCCTCGGCCTGGAGCGACGAGGCCCTGACGTTCAGCCTGTCGGACGACGGCGAGCTCATGGTCGACGACGCGATGGTCATCGAGGCAGATGTCGCGGCGTCGAACGGTGTCGTCCACGTCCTCGACGCCGTGCTCCTCCCGGTCGCCGATGAGGCCGCCCCGATGGAGGACGACATGGATGGCGACGACGGCATGGATGAGGGCCTGTAAGCCCTCCGGCGCATCCCGGCCGGCGGGGGGCGCGTAGGGGACGGAGCATCTGCCTGTCCCATGCCGACTCCCGCCGACCGCGTCGCCCAACTCACGGCCGAGGTGGACCGCCTCGCCTCGCCGTCGCCCGCTCCCCTCCGTCCGACCGGCTACTTCGACGCCACGCGGACGGCGACGTACGGCTTCCTCGCCGCGCTCCCGCTCTTCGTGCTCTACGAGGTCGGCGTGCTGCTGGCGAACTCCGGCCCGGGCCAGATCCGGGTCGGGGCCGACGTCTGGCTGAAGACGCTCCTGGCCGCGCTCGGCGGCGTCGGCTGGGCGGCCGTCGGCGTCGTGGTGCTGCTGATCGGGGCCGTCGTCGTGTGGCGCGACCGGGAGCGGCGGCCACCGCTCGTCCCGAAGTACTTCGGGCTGCTGATCGCGGAGTCGTTCGGGTACGCCGTCGTGCTGGCGTTCGTGGTCGGCGGGGCCGTGGGGCTGCTCTTCGGCGCGTGGCTCTGGCCGGACCTCGCGCTCGCCCAGATGGCCCGCCTCGGGCTCGGGCTCCAACTGGCCCTCAGCATCGGCGCCGGGCTCTACGAGGAGCTCGTGTTCCGCGTGATCCTGGTCGGCGGGATGTTCTGGGGGCTCCAGAAGGTGGTTCCGGACCGGACGCGGGCGTACGTCATCGCGGCGGTCGTGGGCGCGCTCATCTTCAGCGCCGTCCACCACATCGGCGCCTATGGCGACCCGTTCACGCTGCGGGTGTTCACGTTCCGGTTCCTGTTCGGGCTGGCGCTCAACGGCGTGTTCCTGCTCCGCGGGTTCGCGCTCGCGGCGTGGACGCACGCGCTCTACGACGTGCTCGTGGTGACGGGCGGGCTGTAGCGCCGTCCGCCAGGGGCCCGAGGCGGGACGGACCGTCTCAGGCGTCGACGCGCTCGACGGGCTCGAGGTCGGCCTCTTCCTCTTCGGTGTAGAGGCGCGAGTCGACGATGAACCGGACGCCGAGCGGGATCTCGATCGAGAAGCTCGACCTGCGCCGGGGCTTCACGTCGACCGTGAGCTGCGTGTGCTTCCAGCACCCGAACTGCTTCCGCTCGATGTAGAACGGGACGCCGTAGATCTCGCCGATCTTGACGTCGGAGCGGCCCAGCTTGAGGTCGCCGTCGGCGTAGCACATCGGGCTGGAGCCGTCGCAGCAACCGCCGGATTGGTGGGACATGAGCGGGCCGTGGCTCTCGCGGAGCTGGTCGATGACCTCCTTGGCTTCGTCGGAGACGAGGACACGTTTCGTGGGCATGGGGTCGGTGGGGCGGAAGAGTGGTCGGTCGTAGGTAGGGCGGCCCGCCTCGGGCCGGTAGCGGGCGCATCTGGCCGTCACGAGATCCTTCCCTCCGCCGCTGCGCGGCTCCGCTCCGGATGGCACCGGGGCGGGGCCGAGCGGACGATGACGCTCCCGTGGGACCCCTCGGCCCTCCCGGCCGGGCTCCCCGTCGCGCTCGTCGACCTCGCGACGGGCGCCGAGGTCGACGTCCGGACCCGGACCTCGTACACGTCCGACGTCGCCTCGCGGCGGGGGTGTACCTCGTCCGGGTCGAGGCCGGCGGGCGGGTCGCGACGCGCCAGGCCGCCGTCGTCCGCTAACGGCTCGGTCGCTCCCGCTGGCGGCTCGCGTCGCCAGCGGGAGGGGCCTTAGCCCGAGGCCCCGCCCTCAAACAGAGACGCCCCCGACGGAGTGAACCGTCGGGGGCGTCGTCGTGTGGGTGCTGCCCGACAAGGAATCGAACCTTGAACCTCCAGATCCAGAAACTGGCGCTCTGCCAATTGAGCTATCGGGCAATCGTCCGCCGCAGCGGAGACAGGGGCCCAAAATAGGGAGCCCGGCCTGGGCAGATCAAGCGGTCCGCGTGGCCCGGCCGGTGTGGGCGCCGCTCTTCGCCCCGTCTTCGCCCGCCTCGGAGACCGCGCGGGCCGGAGCGAGCGCGAGCGCGTCGGCGGCCTCGGGCGGCGTCCCGCGCCACGTGGCGACCTGCTCTACGATCCGCTGGCGGACGTGGTCGCGGAGGGCATCCACGTCGTTGGGCGCGAGGCCCTCGGTGGGGACGGGCCGGAGGACGGCGAGGCGGACGTCGGCGCGGGAGAACTGCCAGCCGTGCTTCGGAAGCGCATTCATCGTCCCGTCGATGGCGACGGGGAGGACGGGCACGCCGGCCTCGATCGCGAGGCGGAAGGCGCCGTCGTGGAAGCCCTTGACCCGGCCGTCGCGCGACCGCGTCCCCTCGGGGAAGAACATGACCGACGTGCCGCGCCGGAGCACGCGCGTGGCTCGGGCGAGGACGGTCGAGCGGCTCTGCGGGTCCTTCCGGTCGACCGCGATGTCGCCGGCGAGCTTCATCAACCAGCCCATCACCGGGAGGTCGAACAGCTCCTTCTTGGCGACCCACTTCATCTCCCACGGGAGCAGCGAGATCACCGGGATGTCGGCCTGCGACTGGTGGTTGCTGACCACGACATACGGCGGATGGAGCGCGGCCGTGTCGACCGGCCCGACGTCGACGTGCCAGGCGGGGTTGAGCTTCGTGACCCAACTGCCCATGACGCGGAACGTCCGCCCGGTGTAGACGCGGGCCGGCGTCCGGTCGAACAGCCGGACGACGAGGAGCGTCGGCAGGAGGACGAGGACGAGGAGGGTGATCGTGACCCAGGTGAGGGCCGAGGTGACGGCTTTCATCGGCACGCGCGGTGACCCCAAGGGAACGCGGGAGCGCGACCGGCGATTCTGCGGGGGTGGACGTGGTCAAGGTCTTCACCGAAGAGCCCATCGGGCTGGAGGCGCTCGTGCCGGACGCCGACGCGGACGCGCGTCGCCGGTCGGTGGAGGCGGCACCGTCGCTCGAGGCGTTCCTCGCCGGCCTCGACGCGCCGTACGCGCGGGCCTACCTCGCCGGCACGCACCTCGGCCCGCCCCGCCGCGTCGGCCTGACGGCGCTCGACGACGCCGAGGCCTGGGTCCGGCCGCTCCTGTCGTGGGCCGCCGATCGCGCCTGGTCGGCCATCGAGGCGGATGGGTCGGGCCGCGGCCTCCTTGTCGCGGAGGCTGCCGCCGCGCTTCGCCGCGCCGACGTCCTCGCACTCGCCGTCGGTCCCGCCCCCCTCGACGCGCTCGCCGAGGCGGCCGCGGTCGGGGCCAGCCGCCGCGACCGGCTGCCGGCGCTCCGGGCGGTCCTCGACGCGGGCGCCGCCGCCTTCTTCCCGGAGCCGGCCTTCGACGGGACCGACTGGAGCCTCTTCGCGCCGGCCCCGCTCCGCGACCCGCTCGTCGCCGCCTTCCGCCAGCACCCGGCGGCGTCCGCTCGCCGGCTGGTCGCCCCGTACCGCCGCGCGCGCGGCGAGCACACGTTCTACTTCGAGCAGTGGGCGCTGGACGCCCTGCCGGACTGGGTGGAGGAGGTGTGACGCTCGCTGCGCTCGACGGGAACTAGGCACCGGGGAAAGGGGAACTGGCAGAGCGCCCTCGGCTGCGCCGCGCGCCCCTGGCGCGTACCGTCTGAGGTTCCCTGATTCCCCGTTCCCATGACCCCAACCGAAGCCATGGACCGAGCGCTCGCGCTGGCGACGCGCGGCGCGGGCGCCGTCAGCCCGAACCCGCTCGTCGGCGCCGTGCTGCTGGGGCCGGACGGCGAGACGTGGGGCGAGGGGTGGCACGGGCGCTACGGCGGGCCGCATGCCGAGGTCTGGGCCGTCCGCGACGCCGAGCGGCACGGCCTTGGGGGCCGGCTCCGGGAGGCGACGCTCGTCGTCACGTTGGAGCCGTGCAGCCACCACGGCAAGACGCCGCCCTGCGCCGACCTCGTCCTCGACAAGCACATCCCGCGCGTCGTCGTGGCCCAGGAGGACCCGTTCCCGGAGGTCGCCGGGCGCGGGATCCAGCGGCTCCGCGAGAACGGCGTCGAGGTGACCGTCGGCGTGCGCGGGCACGAGGCGCGGCGGCTCAACGAGGCCTTCCGGACGCACGTCCACACGGGCCGCCCGCTCGTCGCTCTCAAGACGGCGGCGACGCTCGACGGGCGCGTCGCCACGCGGACGGGCGACAGCCACTGGGTCACGGGCCCCGATGCCCGTGCCCTCGTCCACCGCTGGCGGGCGGAGATGGACGCCGTCCTCGTCGGCTCCGGCACCGCCCGTGCCGACGACCCCGCGCTCACCGTCCGCGACGCGCCGCTGAAGAGGGGACAGACGCAGCCGCTCCGCGTCGTCCTCGACCGGGCCGGCGCGCTGCCGCCGGGCCTCGGGCTGTTCACCGACGGCGCCGCGCCGACCCTCGCGGTCGTCGCCGACGGCGCGGCGCCCGCCTACGCCGACGCGCTCGCCGAGGCGGGCGGGGCCGTGCTGCGCGTGCCCACGCACGACCGCCACCTCGACCTCGGCGCGCTCCTCGACCGCCTCGGGGCGGGGGAGGGGATGCCGGAGGGCGTCCGGCCCACCCAGTCCCTGCTCGTCGAGGCCGGGCCCGGCCTGGCGACGGCCCTCCTCGCGCAGGACCTCGTCGACCGCGTCCTGTGGTTCGTCGCGCCGAAGATCGTGGGGGAGGGGACGCCCGCCGTCGCCGACCTCCGGCTCCGTAAGATGGCCGACGCGCTCGCGTTCGTAGAGGCGACGTGGGAGACGGTCGGACATGACGTTCTCTTCCGAGGGGCGCTCCGCGCGGCCGTTTGATCCGACCGGTCGTCCTGCTCCCGTGGGCTCGGAGAGGCCGGGGGTGAAGACAGTGCGGAGCCGCTCGAGGGAGGCATCATTGGATGAAGTCACAGGTTTCAGAAAATAATGAAACCACCCGATTCTCCCATGCGACCCGCCCCCATCCGTTCTGACGTCCTCGTGATCGGCGCCGGTGCCGCCGGCCTCCGCGTAGCCATCGAGCTCGCCGAGGCGGGCCGCGACGTCCTCGTCCTCGGCAAGCGAAAGCACGGCGACGCCCACACGGTCTGGGCCGCCGGCGGCATCAACGCCGCGCTCGGCAGCCTCGACCCGGACGACCGCTGGGACATCCACGCCGCTGACACCCTCAACGAGGGCCACCACGTCAATGACGCTCGGGCCGTCGAACTGCTCGCGCGCCACGCCCCCGAGCGCGTCCGTGAACTCGACCGCTGGGGCGCCGACTTTTCGAGGACCGACGACGGCCAGATCAACCAGCGGTACTTCGGGGCCCAGTCGTTCCGTCGGACCTGTTTTAAGGGGGACGTGACCGGACGGGCCATTTTGGAGGCCCTCGTCGCCCAAGCCAAGCGGCTCGGCATCCCCTACCGGCAGAACACGTTCGTCACCGAGATCCTGACGACGGACGAGGGGCGGGCCGTCGGCGCGGTCGGCTACGACATGGACACCGGCGACCCGCTCGTCTTCCACGCGCGGGCGGTCGTGCTCGCGGCCGGTGGCCACACGTCGGTGTACGTCCGGTCGAGCTCCCGGCCAGACGAGAACACGGGCGACGCTCAGGCGCTGGCCTACGCGGCCGGCGCCGCGCTCCGCGACATGGAGTTCGTTCAGTTCCACCCCACGGGCAAGCTGTGGCCGGAGGACGAGCGGGGGCACCTCGTGACCGAAGCCGTCCAGGGTGAGGGGGGGCGGCTGATCAACGCCGAGGGCGAGCGGTTTATGAGCCGGTACTCGCCGAAGCAGATGGAGCTCGACGCGCGCGACGTCGTGGCCCGCGCCAACTACGCCGAGATCCAGGCCGGTCGGGACACGCCCAACGGGGGCGTCTGGCTCGACATCTCGCACCGCGATCCCGACTACGTCCGGGAACGGCTGCCGCGGATGGTCGCCGAGTTCGCGGCGGTCGGGGTGGACATCACTCGCGAGCCGATGGAGGTGGCCCCGACGGCCCACTACGCGATGGGGGGCGTCGAAGTCCCCGACTTCGAAACCTGCGAAACGGCGGTGCCCGGTCTGTTCGCGGCCGGCGAGAGCGTCGCGGGCGTCCACGGAGCCAACCGTCTCGGCGGCAACTCCCTCGCCGAGACCGTCGTGTTCGGGCAGATCGTGGGGGCCCACCTCGCGGCGGCGCTCCCCGAGGCGGACGACCTCCCGGCCGAGCGCGTCGACGCGGCCCTCTCCCGGCTCCGCGCGCTCTCCGCCCGGTCCGGGACCCACACGCCGGAGCAGATTATCGACCGGCTCCGGGTGGTCATGTGGGACCACGCGGGCATCATCCGCGATGAGGACGGGCTCATCGAGGGCCTCGCCAAGCTCCAGGCCCTCCGCCGCGATGCCGAAGACCTCGACGTCCGGGCGGAGTGGACGAGCGAGCGGTTCGAGCGGGCCGTCACCCTCGGCTTCATGCTCACGACCTGCGAGGCCATCCTCAGGAGCGCCCTCGAGCGGACCGAGTCGCGCGGGGCCCACTACCGTTCCGACTTCCCCGACGAGGTCGAGGGGTGGCGCAGGAACCTTCGCGTGCGGAAGGGGGCCGACGGGCGGATGGTGCTCGACACGGTCCCTGCCTCCGAGCCGACGCCGAACGTGCGTCAGGCGTTGGCCGAGGACCACGAGCTCGACTACCACCACCTCGAGTAGGCGAACGGCCCAGGCACGGACGGGGCGTGAGACGACGGCCGAGGTTGGGCACTCGTCTCGCGCCTTCGGTGTAGGGACTCCTCGCACGCTCCAGATTCCATGTTCACCGGCATCATCGAAGAGGTCGGCACGCTCGCCGACGTCACCCCGCTCCGAGGCGGGCGCCGCCTCCGCATCGCCTGTTCGTTCGCCGACGCGCTCCGCGTTGACGAGAGCGTGGCGGTCGACGGCGTGTGCCTGACCGTCGTGGCGCAGGACGGCGATGCGTTCGAGGCCGTCGCCGTCGAGGAGACGCTGTCCAAGACCGCCCTCGGCGACCGCGAGGCCGGCGATGGCGTCAACCTGGAACGCGCGATGGTGTTGGGCGCGCGGCTCGACGGCCACCTCGTCCAGGGCCACGTCGACGCGACCGGGACCGTCGACTCGGTCGAGGCGCTGGCCGACTCGCACCTCGTCCGGATCCGCTACCCGGACGCCGATGCGGCGTATCTCATCCCGCGCGGGAGCATCTGCGTCGACGGCATCTCGCTGACCGTCGCCCGCCTCGACGAGCCGGAGGGCACGTTCGCCCTCGCGATCATCCCGCACACGTGGGACAAGACGACGGCCGGCCAGTGGCGCAAGGGCGAGCGCGTCAACCTGGAGTTCGACCTCGTCGGCAAGTACGTGCTGCGGGCGCAGGGCGTGGGCGCGACGAATCGTCATCGGTGAATCCCCCAGTGGGGAGACGACTCGGCAGTCTCCATCGGAGCATCCCTTAGACCGGGTATGGGTGACTGTCAGACAGACTCCCAAGGTGGCGGGCAGTCTGTCAGTCGTGCCCGCGCTGGCACGGCGCGTGCAAAGGTTCGGAGCACACCACGCCCCCTGGCACCGTGACTGCCCTCTCCATTCCCGCCCGTCTCGTCTCGACCCCGCACGCCCTCATCGTCCGCCTCGGTGCGGTCTCCGCTGCTCTCCTCGGCGTCGCCCTGTTTTAGACCGAAGAACTGAACGTCGAGCGCCGGAGCCCATCGGCTCGCCCCGCCCTTCACCCCAGAGCCAGCCCTCCTCTCTTCTCAGGGCCCTCTCCGCACGCTCGATTCCCCGCCGCCCCGCCTGGCCCCGTAAGGCCTGCGGGGCGGCGGTTTGTTTGGGAGGCATCTCCACCGAAGCCTAGCCCGGGGCCGGGGCCCGGCGGGCGTAGCTTCTCCGTCCGGAAAACGCCCAGGAGATGCAGCCCATCGCCGACCTCGACGTCCTCGACCTTGACCCCGAGGCGGACGCCCCCGCCCCCGTCTCGTCCGCCCCCGACGCCCGTGGGGCCGACCAGCCCCGCGTCGTCGCGCCGCGCGCCGGCACGAACGGCCGGAGCGTCTTTATCGAGACGTACGGCTGCCAGATGAACGTGGCCGACTCCGAGCTCGTCGCCTCGATCCTCGGCGGCGAGGGCTACGCGCTGGCGGAGCGCGAGGAGGACGCCGACGTCGTCCTCATCAACACGTGCGCGATCCGCGAGAAGGCCGAGGACCGCGTGCGCGGGCGGCTCACGCACATCCGCGCTAGGAAGGAGAAGTCGCAGCCGGGCCTCCAGATCGGCGTGCTCGGGTGCATGGCCGAGCGGCTCCGGTCGAAGCTCTTGGAGCAGGAGCGGCTCGTCGACCTCGTCGTCGGGCCCGACGCGTACCGCGACCTCCCGCGGCTGCTCGCCGAGAGCCGCGACACGGGGCAGGCCGCGGTCAACGTCCAGCTCTCGCGCGAGGAGACGTACGCCGACCTCGCGCCGGTCCGCTACGACACGAACGGCGTGAGCGCGTTCGTCTCGATCATGCGCGGGTGCGACAACATGTGCGCGTTCTGCGTCGTGCCGTTCACGCGCGGTC
Organism: Rubrivirga marina; assembly: GCF_002283365.1. NCBI lineage: Bacteria > Pseudomonadati > Rhodothermota > Rhodothermia > Rhodothermales > Rubricoccaceae > Rubrivirga > Rubrivirga marina. Next base: position 2,052,899 of record NZ_MQWD01000001.1, read on the forward strand.
GCGAGCGGAGCCGGCCGGTCACGAGCATCCTGTCGGAGGTCGGCCAGCTCGTCGACGCCGGGTACAAGGAGGTCACGGTCCTCGGCCAGAACGTCAACTCGTATCGCGTGGAGCAGGACGGCTCGGCCGTCGACTTCGCCGAGTTGCTGTACCGGATCTCGCTCCTGTCGCCGGAGCTCCGGATCCGCTACTCGACGAGCCACCCGAAGGACTGCTCCGACGCGCTCCTCCACGTCCACCGCGAGCGGCCGACGGTCTGCGACTTTATCCACCTGCCCGTCCAGCACGGCAACTCGGACGTGCTCAAGCGGATGCGGCGGACCTACACGCGCGAGCACTACCTCGACCTGGTCGAGCGCGCCCGGTCCATCGTGCCGGGCATCGCGTTCTCGACCGACCTCATCGCGGGTTTCTGCGGCGAGACGGACGCCGAGCACGCCGACACGCTCTCGCTCATGCGCGAGGTCCAGTACGACCACGCGTTCATGTTCGCCTACTCCGAGCGGCCCGACACCTACGCCGCACGGAAGTACTCCGACGACGTACCGGAGGCCGTCAAGAAGGCGAGGCTGACGGAGATCATCACGCTCCAGACCGAGCACTCGCTCGCCAGCAACCGCCGGCGCGTCGGGACCGAGCAGGTCGTGCTCGTGGAGGGGACTTCGAAGCGGAGCGACGACCAGCTCCGCGGGCGGACTGACACGAACCACATGGTCGTGTTCGACCGGCCGGCCGGTCTCAACAAAGGCGATTACGCCGTCGTCCGCGTCGACGACTGCACGAGCGCGACCCTCCTTGGCTCGTTCGTCCGGGCGACGACGCTGGAGGCTGAGTCCGCCCGCCTCGGTCCCGAGGCGGCGTAGGTCGGCGGGCTACTCGTCGCCGGTCGCGGGCAGCGGGCGGCGAGCAAGCAGGTGGTCCTCCACGACGCGCCCCCCGATGAGGTGCTCTTGGATGATCCGCTCCAGCACGTCGGGCGTGCAGGAGTGGTACCACGCGCCCTCGGGGTAGACGACCGCGATCGGTCCCGCGAGGCACACGCGGAGGCAGTTCGCCTTGGTCCGGTACACGCCGCCGGCCTCGCTGAGCCCGAGCTCCCTGAGGCGCCGCTTGAGGAAGGTCCACGACGCCAGGCTGGCCTCTCGGTCGGCGCACTTGGGCTTGGTTGGGTCCGCGCAGAGCAGGATGTGGCGGCGGATCTCCGGGATCCCGAGCGCGGCGACCTGTTTGGCGAGGGCGCGGTCGGTACGGGAGGTATCGGACATGGAGCGAGAACTCAGGCGGCCGACGGGAAGCGAGCCGACGGCGTCTGGGTTCCGCCAACCTCGGGTCCGGCCCCGCCGGCCTCGGCGCCGAGGCCGGCTAGCCCAGCGCGTCGAGCGCGGCGCGGAGCCGGCGGACCTCGTCGGGATCGACGCGGGACGAGCCCGGGGCGGAGGCGCCGCTGTGAACCTCGCGAGCCCCGGTCCGCCGGACCAGCTCCGCCACGTGCCTAGCGCGGACGCCGCCGCCGGGCATTACGGTCAGACCGTCTCCCGCCCGGCGGACGAGCGCCGCCAGCCGGTCGGCATTTGTGCGCGCGGCGCCGGGGCCGCCGCCGGTGAGCACGCGGGCAGCGCCGGCGTCGAGAATCGCATCGAGCGCCTCTCCCAGATCGCGCGCCGCGTCGAACGCGCGGTGGACCGTGACGGGGTGGGGCGCGACGGCCTCCACGAGCGCCCGGAGCGCCGGCCCGTCGATCGTCCCGTCGGCCCGGAGCGCGCCCCACACGACGCCGGCCGCCCCCGCCTCGACGCCGAGGCGGGCGGACTCGCGCATCGCGGCGTGCTCGTCTGCCGAGAACGTCCACCCGTCGGCGTGCGGGCGGACCATGACCATCACCGGGAGGTCGACCGCCTCGGTGACGGCGCGGACCCAGTCGAGCGGCGGCGTCAGCCCGCCGACCTCGGCCGCGCGGCAAAGCTCGATCCGGCCGGCCCCGGCGCGGGCGGCGGCGAGCGCCGAGGCCGGGTCGAAGGCGGCGACTTCGAGGAGCACGGCCTCAGCGTGGGATGCGGAGGACGGTCGGGACCGGAGCGGCCTCGACGTCGAGCGTCCCGTCGTCTGAAAAATGGGCCCAGCCGCTGGCCGAGACGACGTACAGCCACGGCCCGGCGACGGCTGCCAGCGTCGGCTCGTCGAATCGGTCGTCGCCCTCGGCGCTCGCGAGGACGTCGGCCTCAACCACGCGCGCCTCGTCGGGCGAGAGCCGCCAGCGGGCCACGCGGTGCGGCTGGACGCCGTTCTGGACGGCGTAGAGCGTGCCGCCAGCGTAGACCAAGCCGTCGGCGCCGCGGTCCTCGACGCCGGGCACGTGGGGGACGAGCGTGACCCCGCCCGTCCGGACGTCGACCGCCACGAGGCCGTAGCGGTAGTCGACCACGAACAGCCGACTCGGGTCACGGCCGAACGCGAGGCCCTGCGGGGAGTGGAGGACGCCCCGCGGCACGAGCGTCCGCAGGCTGTCGCCATCCAGCACGCGGACGGTCCCCGCCAGCCCGTCGGTCGCGTAGACCGCGCCGTCGGGGCCCACCGTGACGTCGCCGAGCGCGCCGGTGGTCTCGATGCGACCCTGGACGGCGCCCGTGGCGAGGTCGAACCGGACGAGGGCCGTTCGTCCGTGCGCCGTCGTGTCGGCGCCGCGCGCCTGCGGCCAGGCGACCGTCGCCGCCCACAGCGACCGGCGGTCGGGGCTGACGGTCATGCCGAGCACGCTCCACCGGCCCGGCGCCTCGGCGAACGGCGTCACCCGCCCGTCGCCGTCCACGCGCACGATCGTGCCCAGGTGGACGGAGCCGACGGCGAACGACGAGTCGGGCAGGAGCGCGATGCCCTCGGCCGCGAACGCGCGGTCGTCGAGCGTGAACGCCGTCTCGGGCGCCTGCGCGCGGGCTCCGAGCGCGGCGAGGCAGAGGAGGAGGGCGAGGCGTCGCATCCCGACAGGGTACGGCGCCGCTACGGGCGGCGGCAGTTGGGACCGAGTCCCTCCGCCTCGGGCGCGACGCGGGGCCCGTGACAGAATGACGGGCGGCACGGATCGTCGGGCGGCGTCGGAGGGTAAGGGGGAGCCGGGCTCAGGCGTCCTCCGCCCGGGCCGTCTCTAGTTTTCGTCCCCTCCCCGCTCACCTCCCACATGGATCGGCAGGCCCTCCAGGAACGGTTCGGCATCCTCGGCGACAGCCCCGCGCTGCGGCGCGTGCTGGAGCGCGTCCGCCAGGTGGCCCCGCCGGACATCACGGTCCTGCTGGAGGGCGAGAGCGGCGTCGGGAAGGAGCTCATCGCGACGGCCATCCACGGGCTGTCGAAGCGGCGCCACAAGCGGCTCGTCGTCGTGAACTGCGGGGCGATCCCGGAGGGGCTCATCGAGAGCGAGCTGTTCGGGGCCGAGAAGGGCGCCTACACGGGCGCGACGGACCGGCGGACGGGTTATTTCGAGGAGGCCGACGGCGGGACGCTGTTCCTCGACGAGATCGGCGAGATGCCGCTCCAGGCGCAGGTCCGGCTCCTCCGCGTGTTGGAGACCGGCCAGTTCAGCCGCGTCGGCGGGACGGCGACGCTCCAGTCCGACGCCCGCGTGATCGCGGCGACGAACAAGGACCTGGGCGAGGAGGTGGGCGCGGGCCGATTCCGCGAGGACCTCTACTACCGCCTGAGCACGGTCGTGCTGAAGGTCCCGTCGCTGCGGGAGCGGCGCGAGGACATCGTCCCCCTGTTCGAGGCGTTCCTGGCCCGGTTCGCGCGGCAGTACGAGGCCCCGTTCCTCCGGCTGGCGCCCGAGGCCGCCGACCTCCTCCGGCGCTACAACTGGCCCGGCAACGTCCGCGAGCTCCGCAACGTGGCCGAGCAGGCGACCGTGATGGTCCGCCAGAACCCCCTCACGGTCGACGTCGTCCGGCCGCTGCTGCGCGGCGTTTCGGCCAGCGCCGGGCTGACGCTGGCGTCGCGACCGGGAGTAGGCGACGCCGTGAGCGAGCGCGACGTGCTGTACCGCGTGCTCCTCGAGATCCGCGCCGAGCTCCGGGCCGTCCGCGCCGAGGTCGGCCAACTCCGCGGGGGCGACGGGCGCGAGGCCCCGACCGAGGCGCTCGTCCACGTCCCCCAGCCCGATTTTGCCGACCTCTCGCCCTTCGCCGACCTCGGCGAGGTCGAGCAGGAGGTGACGTACGAGCCGCCCGCCGCGGCGTCCTACGACGCAGCCGACACGCATTTCGAGATCGAGGACGTGCCCCGCTCGGCCTCCGTGTCGTCCATGCCCGAGTCGTTGGAAGATGCCCTCGCCGAGGGCCTCCCGTTGCCCACGATGGAGGAGGCCGAGTCCGCCCTCATCGCCGAGGCCCTCCGACGCTTCGACGGCAACCGCCGCCAGTCGGCCGAGGCCCTCGGGATCTCCGAGCGGACGCTCTACCGGAAGCTGAAGGATGAGTAGGGGAGGGATCCGGGACGCGGGATGGGGGATGCGGGCGGTGGTCGTCGCATCCCTCGTTGGCGCATCCCTCATCCCTCTCGCCTCGTGCGGGGTCTACTCGTTCTCCGGCGCGACCATCCCGGCTCAGCTCGAGACGGTCGCCGTGCCGCTCGCCGAGGACCGGTCGCAGGGTGGGCCACCGGGGCTCGACCGGCTCCTCACCGACGCGCTCATCGACCGGTTCGTCGACCGCTCGCGGCTCACGCTCGAGACCGACGAGGGGGAGGCCGACGCCGTCGTCCGCGCGACGATCGAGCGGTACGCCATCGCGCCGGTCGCCGTGACGGACCAGAACGTGGCCGGGCTCAACCGGGTCAGCCTCGGTGTGCGCGTGGTCGTGGAGGACCGGGTCGAGAACGAGGAGCTCCTGTCGCGGACGTTCACGGCCACGGCCGACTTCGCTCCGGCCGAGGGGCTCCAGGGCGAGGCCGACGCGTCGGCGACGGCGCTGGACCAGATCGCGCGCGACGCCTTCACGGCCGCGACCTCGGACTGGTGACGGCCATGCTCGACGTACTGATGGGCCTCGCGGGCGTCCTCTACGGGGCGGCAGGACTCCTCCTCGCGGGCCTCGGCCTCCACGCGCTCCTCCTCGCCGCCCTCCGCACCGCGCGCCCGAGGCGGATGCTCCCGTCCGACGACGCCGCGCCATGGCCGGCCGTCGTCGTCCAGATTCCCGTCTACGACGAGCCGCCGGCGCTCGTGGCCCGCGCGCTCGACGCCGCGCTCGCGGCCGACTACCCCGGCCGCGTGGAAGTCCAACTCCTCGACGACTCGCCGCCCGCGGCCCGCCGCGCGAATGCCGCGCTCTGCGCCGAGCGCCGGCCGGGCGTCCGCCACCTCCCGCGCGACGCGCGCGAGGGCTACAAGGCTGGCGCTCTCGCCCACGGGCTCGCCCTCGCTGACGCCCCGCTCGTCGCCATCTTCGACGTCGACTTCCGCCCGCCGCCCGACGCGCTCCGATGCCTCGTCGCCGCCCTCCGCGCCGACCCCGGCCTCGCCTTCGTCCAGGCCCGCTGGGCCCACCCGGGCGCCGACCGGACGCTCCTCGGGCGCGCGCAGGCGGCGGTCCTCGACCTCCACTTCGCCGTCGAGCAGACGGCGCGCGACCGGGCCGGGCTCGCGCTCCCGTTCAACGGCTCCGGCGGCGTCTGGCGCCGCGCGGCCATCGACGCCGCCGGCGGCTGGCGGGCCGACACGCTCGCCGAGGACGCCGACCTCGCACTCCGAGCGCAGGCCGCCGGCTGGCGCGCCCGGTTGGCTGAAGACATCGCCGTCCCGGCCGACCTCCCGGCGACGGTTGGGTCGTGGCGGCGGCAGCAGGCGCGGTGGGCCAAGGGCCTCGCCGAGGTCGCCCTCCTTCGCCTCGGGACGCTCTGGCGCTCGGGCCTCCCGGTCCGCAGCAAGCTGTCGCTCACCGGGCACCTCGCGCTGTCGCTGAGCCTGCCGGCGCTGCTCGTCGTCATGCTGCTCCACCCGGTGATGGCGGCGCTGGGGTGGATAGGCGCCGGGGCCGCCGTGGCGACCGTGCTCGGGCCCGTCGCGCTGGCGGGGCTCGTCGGCGCGCACGTCGTGGCGTTGCGGGCGGTCCACCCGTCGTCGTGGCGGAGGCGGCTGAGTCGGGTCCCGACGGCGCTCGTGGCGCCCGTCGTGCTCGTGGTGCCGGCGGCGCGGGCGGTCGTGGAGGCGGTGTTCGGTCGGAAGACGCCGTTCGCGCGAACGCCGAAGGGCGGGGCACGAGAGGACGAAGCGGGACGCGCGGAGATCGCGCTGGCGCTCTACTCGGTCGTCGGGCTCGTCGGTCTCGTGATGCTCGGTGCGTGGGGCGGCGTCGTGTTCCAGTCGCTCCTCGCGATCGGGACGACCGGCGCCGCCTGGTCCGTCCGGCGCATGCCCGAGGTGGAGGAGGTCGTCGCCACGGTGCCCACCGTCCGAGCCGCGGCGTAGCGCTCGGGGGCGTCCCGACTTCACGAGGCGACCCGAACCGGACTCGCCGATCGGCGTGAACGGCGTAACACATCTGTAACGACGTGCCCGCCCTCGCGACTCCCGCCTCGGCCGCCCTGGAGGTCCTCGACGCCCACCGCGTCCGCGTCGCCGGGTTGCCGGGCGTTCGCTACCGGCTCCGTCGGCTCCACCCCTACACCGGCCACGACGACCTCGACGAGGCGTTCGCCACCTTCGAGGCCATCGTCGTCCCGCCAGTGGACGGCCGCAGCGGAGCACCTGCGGTGACGCTCCTGAACGGCATCACGAAGGGGATGGACCGGAGCGTGCCGGCGGCCACGGCGCTCGCCCGTGCCGGCTTCGGCGCCGTCCTCGTGGACACCCCGCTCGGCGGCGTCCGCCGACCGACTTCCGGGCACCCCGGCGCCGACCTCGCCGCGCTCGTCCGCCGCGGCGTGGCGCTCGACGTGCCCTTCGCCCGGACGATGTTCGACGGCGTCGCGGCCGACCTCCCGGCCGTCCTCGCTTTCGCTGAGGCGGAGCACGGGCTCGGGGCCGAACGGCGCGCCCTCTTCGGCGTCAGCTTCGGATGTCTGCTGTCGAGCCTCGCGTTCGCCCGCGACGGCGTCGGCGACCGGCTGTTCGGGGCGATCGGGCACCCCGACCTCGGGGCGATGGCGCGCGGGCTCGTGGATGGCTTCGCGCGGTTCTCGGGCCTCCCGCCCGCGCTCGTCGCCACGGGCCTCCGCCTCGGCGGCGTCGCGGACGCGGCGGCCCGGCGCTACGGCGGCGAGCCAGCCGTCGGGATGCTCCAGTTCGCGCGGCTGCTCCACACGGTCGGCCGCGGCGGTCGCGCCCTCGACGGCCTCGATCCGATCCGGTTCGCTTCGACGGTCTCCGCCGACCGGCCCGTCCACATTCTCGCGGGCGCCGAGGACCCCGTGGCCCCGACCGCCGACGTCCGCCGGGCCTCCGAGGCGTTCGCGGCGTCGAGCGTCGAGGTGCTACCTGGCCTCGGGCACGGCTGGTACCCCGGCGCCGCGCCGCCCGGCGCGGTCTCGTTCGAGCGGGCCTGCGGCGCGTGGCTCGTCCGCCACCTCGCCGATTGGCTCGACTAAGGCGCCGCCTCGGTCCGCGGCGCCGCCCGCCGGCCGACGACGAACGGCTCGGGGTCGGTGGCGCCGCCGCGGCCGTAGACGCCGAAGTGGAGGTGCGGCGGCGTGGTCGCTGCGTTCCCCGTGTTGCCGACTTCCCCGAGCGTGTCGCCCACGGACACGCGGGCGCCGGCCTCGACGAGCTGGCGGTCGAGGTGGGCGTAGTAGAGCGAGACCGGCGCGTCGTCGGCGCGCACCCAGACGACGCGCCCGCCGATGGGCGTCTCCCGGACCCGGTCCACGCGGCCGGCCGCGGCCGCCACGACCGGCGTCCCGCGGTCGGCGAAGATGTCGATGCCCTCGTGGCTCCGCGCGCCGCCGTCGCGGTCTTCGCCCCAGCGGCTTCGGATCGCGCCCTCGTCGGCGCCCGCGACGGGGAACGCCAGCGACGGGTCGGTGCGGATCGTCACGCCGACGGCGCCCTCCGCCAGCAGTTCGGGCCGGACGACGAGCACGACGGCCTCGTCCCGCTCCGCCGTCCGCTCGACGCGGAGCGTGTCGAACGCGACCTCCCACCCCTCGATCCGCGCCCGCGCCGAGTCGGCCTCGAACAGGTCGACGAACACGCGGGCCGAGTCGTCGAGGTCGGGGGCGATCTCGGCGACGAGGACCTCGCCACGCCGGAGCTCGATCCGCCAGCCACGGGCGGACGGGTCGGCGGCCTCGATCGTGACGGCGGGCGATGAGGGGAGGTCGAGGTCGGCCGGCTCGTCGAGAGCCGCCGTGCCCGCCTCGGTCCAGGCGCGGCCGAGGCGGGTGGAGTCGAGCCCGGCATCGGCGAGGGCGTCGGCGTACCGCTCCGACGGAGCGCGGGGCGGGGCGAGCGGGGAGAGGTCGGGGCCGCACCCGGCGAGGAGCGCGGCGGCGAGCAGGAGGCGGCGCATCGCCGTCGGACCGGCGCCTCGGGGCCGCGTTCCGACCGGCGAAAGGCTTGGGGAATCCCCTCTCTTGTGCGACCCCGGCCGCTCGCCTAGCTTGGAATATCCGTTATGCAAATCAGCGAATGGCCGACACGCCGCTCCGTCTCTCCGTCGCCCAGCTCGAAAGCCGTCTCGATGGGTTCGTCACCGAGTACCTCAAGGACAAGAGCCCCGAGACGCGCGGGACGTATCGCCGCACGCTCAACGAGTTCGAGCGGTACCACGCCACGCGCGCGGCTCGCCCGTCGAGCCGGTTCAAGTTCGTCGAGACCGACGTCGAGGCCTACAAGGCCTACCTCATGGAGGAGCGCGAGCTGAGCCAGGTCTCGGTGAGCACCTACCTCACGGCGCTCCGGCGGCTCTGCGACTACCTCGTGGCGCGGGGCGAGCTGGACGACAACCCGGCCCGGGGCGTCAAGGGGAACCGGCGGCCGCAGTCGCACACCCGCGGCGTGCTCACCGAGGACGAGGTGGAGTCGCTGTTCGAGGCGGTCCCCAAGACGACCGAGATCGGCCGGCGCGATAGGGCGCTCATCGCGCTGATGGTCTACGGCGGGCTGTCCGAGGTCGAGCTCGTCCGCGCCGACGTCGGCGACGTGGACCGGACGCTCATGGGGACGTTCCTCCACGTCCAGGGCAAGGGCCGCCAGTCGAAGGACGAGGCCGTCCCGCTCGACCCCGAAGCCGTCGACCCGCTCGAGATCTACCTCATGGAGCGCGAGGGCGCCGCGCCGACGGCGCCGCTCTTCGTCAGCCACGGGCACCGGAGCGCCGGGACGCGGCTCAACACGCGGTCGGTGCGGGGGCGTGTCAACACGCACCTCCGGGCGGCGAAGGTCAAGCGGCGCGGGATCAGCCCGCACAGCCTTACGCACACGGCCGCGCTCATCTGGCTGAACTCGGGCGTGCCGGTCGAGGAGGTCCGCCGGAGGATGCGCCACGGGACGCTCGAGACGACGATGATCTCGTTCAAGAAGCAGGGACTCCTGAAGGCGAGGGGCGACGACGAGTAGGTCCGACTCCGCCCGCCTCGGCGCCGAGGCGGGCCGAGCCGGCGACTGGCGCCGGGTCCGGGCCGGACAGACCTTCCGGTGCACCGCACCGCGCCCCATGCCCGTCACGCTCCCAGACGACGCCCGTGAGCACGCCGTCGCCGCCCTCCGACACTACGCCGGCGACGAGCTCGGCCTCGACATGGGCGACCTCGCGGCGGGCTTCCTCCTCGACTTCGTGCTCGAGGAGATCGGCCCGTCGATCCACAACCAGGCGCTCCGGGCCGCGCAGCGCCACCTCACCGCTCGGGTCGTGGACCTCGACATCGAGCTCGGCGAGCCCGAGTTCCCGACGACGACTCGTTAGAGGCGCCGGCTAGACATTGGACGGCCGCGTGATCAGCACGGCCTCGACGGGGGCGCCCGCCTCGGCGCTCTCGCTGCCGGGGTACGGCTCGAGACCGGTCACGACGACCTGGATCTTGCCCCACTCGATCATCTGCGACTCGTCGTCGCGCATCGGGCCGTGGGGGACCGTGAGCACGAACGGCTCGCCGTCGACCTCGACGCGGATCTGCGCCCGGCCCGCCCAGACGCACTCCACGCCCTCTGGGCACCGGCTGTCCTCCACGACCTCCACGAACGTCACCGTGTGGTCGTCCTCGCGATGCGTCGCGCCGAGCTCGAGCCGGAACGGCTCGCCCGCGTCGATCGAAGCCACACGACCGCCCTGGGGGGGCTCGGAGGGCGCGTCGTCGGAGGGCGCCTGTGCCGTCGCGCAGCCGGCGGCAGTCAGGGGCAGGACGGCGACGGCGAGAAGGGCAGCGCGGAGACGAGCGCGCGACGGGAGGGGCATCGGGACGGGGGAGAGGGGGCGCAGAGAACGCCCCACTCCTCCCGAACGTGCCCGGTCAGCCCACCGGGAACGAGACGACCGTGACGACCGGCCCGGCCGTCAGCCGCGTGGCGAAGACGATGGAGTCGCCCGCTCGGACCCCGGCCTCGGGGACCCGCTCGGGGTCGACGACGGCGAGCTCGACGGGCTCGCCGGCGATCGTCAGCCCGACGAGGGCGCGCCCCTCCCAGACGCAGTCGACGTCACTGGGGCAGCGGCTGTCTTCGACGACCTCGTCGAAGGAGAGCGCGAGGCCGTCGAGCGAGCCCGAGGCGCCGAGCGCGAGGGCGACCTCGCCCGACTGGGCGTCGGCCGGGTAGAGGGCCGAGTCGGCGGAATCGCAGGCGGCGAGGCCGAGGGCTGCGACGAGGAGGAGGGCGGGAAGCGAGAAGATCCGCGAGGTCGACATGGTGGGTTCAGGGACGCGGGAATGACGGGAGGGTAAGATCGGAAAAACCGGGGATGTACCGCCCGTTTACGCATAGGTGGTTTGTTTTCACCTTCGACCGACCCGACGGATCCCCCGAGCGGGACGGCCGGCACCGCGCAGAGGTTAGAGCCGAGTCCGGACGCCGAACTGGTGGAGCCCGCCGAAGTCTCCCCAGTTGGAGAAGGCGTAGTCGACGGAGACGCGCCGGAGCTCGATGCCGGCGCCGACGCTCACGCCTGCGAGGTCGAGCCGCCCGCCCGAGCGGAGGTCGGCCCCGCGCCGCCCGTTGTACCCGGCGCGGACCGCGAACGACGACCCGAGTTGGAGCTCGCCGCCGAGGGCGAGGTGGTCGAGCGTCCGGACCGCCAGCGACGAGTCGGCCGACTGTCCTTCGAAGCGCTGGAGGTCCATGCCGGCGACCGACAGCGTGAGCGGGACGTAGCGGAGCCGCTTCGAGGCCGTGATCCGGACGTCGAGCGGCAGCCGGTCGCGGTCGGTGCCGAGGTCGGCGATCCGCGCGCCGACGTGGTGGACGCTCGCGCCGAGCACCCAGCCCTCCTCCGGCACGTGGTAGCTCACCCCGAGGTCGGCCACGAGGGCGGCCGACTGGTCGTCGTCGATCGAGGCGACGAGGCCATGGGCGGCCAGTCCGACGCGGAACTGCGGCAGCACCTCCCGGGAGGTCGCCAGCGTCACGGCTGCCTCGCCCGCCCCGAACGTGCCGGTGGGTTCGCCCTCGGCGCTCGTCCGCCGCTCGAACTCGCCGTACGAGAGGTAGCGGACGCCGCCGGCGAGGCTGAACCCGCCGAACCACGGCATGTCGCGGGCATAGACGGCCGTCCCCGCGTTGATGTCGGCGAGGAGGTTCGTGTACCCGAGGGCCACGGTCCCGTCGGCCTCGGACGAGAGGAAGGCCGGGTTGGCGAAGGCCACGGTCGGGTCGGCGTCGAGCCGGGCCGCGGGGCCTGCCAGCGCGGCCTGCCGCGCGGACACGTCGAGGCGGACGAGGTCGTACGCCGTCTGGGTGCGGGCCTGCCCGAGGGCGGGCACGGCAGCGAGGAGGCCGGCCACGAGGCCGGCGGCGAGGAGACGGGGGGCGCGCATGGCGGGGAGAGCCCGGGGGGCGTCGTGCGGGCGAATCTGGACCGTCTCGAAGGGGCGCTCGGCGTCTCGGGGGTGCGGCCCGAAGGTACGCCGGCCCCGGGCCGACCGTAGGTCACGCCGCACCGCCCTCCCGTGCGAATCGCGGGCGAAGGGGGACGAGGGCGCCCGCCTCGGGCGTTTCTTCACCCGTGACCCGGCCGGCGTCGGTGGGGCTCGAGGTCGACCTGGCCAAGAACGCGCGGATACGGCGTTCGGGGCGAAACGGGGCCGCCGTGCGGCCCGTCTCTCACGGGTTCGGCCAGGGCCGGCACGTACCTTGCCCGAGGCCCTGCGCCCCTTTTTGCTCGATACCTCCCCCTATGCTCAAGGCTCTCCAGAAGATCTTCGGCGGCGACTCGAACGAGCGCGAACTCAAGAAGCTCTGGCCCCTCGTCGACGAGATCAACGACCACGCCGAGCGGCTCCAGCACGTCACCGACGACGAGCTCAAGGCCCGGACCGAGGCGTTCCGCCAGAGGATCCGCGAGGCCGCCGCGCCCATCGAGGCCGAGCAGGCCGACGTCCGCGCCCGGCTCCTCGCCGCCGGTGGGGACGACGCCGACGCCGACCCCACGACCGGAGACACCCTCACGGTCCGCGAGCGGCAGGACCTCTACGCCCGCCTCGACGACCTCGAGGGCGACTGGATCGACGCCGTCGAGGACGTGCTCGACGACGTCCTCCCCGAGGCGTTCGGCGTCATCAAGGAGACGTGCCGGCGGCACCTGGGCAAAAGCTGGGAGGCCGGCGGGTCCGAGGTCGAGTGGCAGATGGTCCCGTTCGACGTCCAGCTGCTCGGCGGCGTCGTGCTCCACCGCGGGCAGGTGGCCGAGATGAAGACGGGCGAGGGCAAAACGCTGACGTCCGTCGCCCCGATCTACCTCAACGCGCTCGTCGGCCGCGGCGTCCACGTCGTGACCGTCAACCCGTACCTCGCCCAGCGCGACGCGGAGTGGATGGCGCCGATCTTCGAGTTCCACGGGCTCACCGTCGACTGCATCGACAAGCACCCGTCGCACAGCCCGGGCCGCCGCGGGGCCTACCGCGCCGACATCACCTACGGCACGAACAACGAGTTCGGGTTCGACTACCTCCGCGACAACTCGTTCGTCGTCGACGCCGAGCAGCTCGTCCAGCGGAAGCACCACTACGCCATCGTCGACGAGGTCGACTCGGTGCTGATCGACGAGGCGCGCACGCCGCTGATCATCTCGGGCCCCGTGCCCCAGGCGAGCATCGACGAGTTCAAGGAGTTCAACCCGGCCGTCGAGAAGCTCGTCCGCGACCAGCAGCGGATCGTGGCCGGCTACGTCTCCGACGCCGAGCGGAAGCTAAAGGAGGCCGACGCGGCCGAGGAGGCCGGCGACAAGAAGACCGCCCGGACTCTCCGTGACGAGGCCGGACTGGCGCTGCTCCGCGCCCAGCGCGGCTTCCCGCGCAACAAGAAGCTCATCAAGCTGAAGGGCGAGACGGGCGTCGAGATGCTCATCCGGAGCGTCGAGGCGGTCTACCTCGCCGAGAGCGCCAAGCGGATGCCGGAGGTCGACGAGCCGATGTACTTCGCGCTCGACGAGGCCCAGCACCAGATCGAGATGACCGACAAGGGCCGCGAGGCCATCGGGCGCTCGGCCGGGACGGACGCCGAGTTCTTCGTCATCCCCGACGTGGGCTCCGAGATCGCCACGATCGAGCGGACCTACGAGGAGAAGAAGGCGGCCCTCATCGAGTCGCTTCAGGCCGACACGAGCCTCGACGCCGAGAAGCGCGAGAACAAGCTCCAGAACGACCTCCGCGAGCTCCGCAACGCGGCCGAGGAGTCGAAGCGCGAGCTCTACACGAGCTACGCCGAGAAGAGCGAGCGCATCCACGCCGTCAACCAGCTCCTCCGCGGGTACACGCTCTACGAGAAGGACAAGGAGTACATCGTCCAGGACGACAAGGTGATGATCGTCGACGAGCACACCGGCCGCGTCCTCCCGGGCCGGCGGTACTCCGACGGGCTCCACCAGGCCATCGAGGCCAAGGAGAAGGTGAAGGTCCAGGCGGCGACGCAGACCTACGCCACGATCACGATCCAGAACTACTTCCGGATGTACGCCAAGCTGGCGGGCATGACGGGCACGGCCGAGACGGAGGCCGAGGAGTTTGGCAAGATCTACTCGCTCCCCGTCGTGGTCGTCCCGACGAACCGGCCGATCGCGCGCGACGACGACGACGACCTCATCTACAAGACGAAGCGGGCCAAGTACAAGGCGCTCCTCGACCGGATCGAGGAGATCCACGAGACGGGCCAGCCGATCCTGGTCGGCACCGCCTCGGTCGAGACGTCGGAGCAGATGAGCCGGCTCCTCCAGCGGGCCGGGATCCCGCACAACGTGCTCAACGCGAAGGCGAGCCGCGCGCAGGCCGAGGCCCAGATCGTCGCCGAGGCGGGCCAGGTCGGCGCGGTGACCATCGCCACGAACATGGCCGGACGCGGCACGGACATCAAGCTGGGCGAGGGCGTCAAGGAACTCGGCGGGCTCGCCATCCTGGGCACGGAGCGCCACGACAGCCGCCGGATCGACCTCCAGCTCCGCGGCCGCGCCGGCCGCCAGGGCGACCCCGGCTTCAGCCAGTTCTACGTGTCCCTCGAGGACGACCTGATGCGGCTGTTCGGCCACGACCGGACGGCCAAGATCATGGACCGCCTCGGGATGGAGGAGGACGAGGTCCTCACCCACAAGTGGCTCACGAAGGGCGTCGAGCGGAGCCAGACGAAGGTCGAGCAGAACCACTTCGCCTCGCGGAAGCGCCAGCTCGAGTACGACGACGTGCTCAACGCCCAGCGCGAGGTGATCTACGACCGCCGGATGCATGCCCTCGAGGGCGACCGGCTCCGCGGCGACATCCTCGACATGCTCCGCGAGCTCGTCGAGCGGGTCGTCAGCGAGCACTTCGGCAACGGTGACATCGAGGAGATCCGCGAGTCGATGATCCGCCACCTCGCCTTCGATCCCGAGCTGGACCCGGCCAAGGCCCACTCGCTCGGCGAGGACGGCGTCGTGGAGTACCTCCTCGACGAGGCTACGGCCCACTACCGCCGCAAGCGGACGGCCCTCGCCGGCCCGTTCTACACGTCGGCGAAGCAGATGATGGAGAACGCGGAGGAGGACAAGCGGCCCAAGAAGCTGTTCGTCGACTTCACCGATGGCCGGAAGGTCCTCCGCGCGACGGTCACCCCGGACGCCGTCCTCGAGTCGAAGGGCCAGGAGATCAACGACGCGCTCGAGCGCGCGGCCGTCCTCTCGGTCATCGACGAGAAGTGGACCGAGCACCTCCGCGACCTCGACGAGGTCAAGCAGGGCGTCGGGCTCCGGGCCTACGGCCAGAAGGACCCGCTCATCGAGTACAAGATGGAGGCGTTCCGCCTCTTCAAGGAGCTCGTGCAGACGGTCGACGAGGAGGTCGTCGGGCTCGTGTTCAAGGCCGGCCCGCTCGTCCAGGGCGACAGCCAGCGCCAGGCGGCCCGCCGCGTGACGCAGGTCACGAAGCCGCGCCTCGACGCCAACCGCGCCACGGCGACGCAGGAGAAGGCCACACCGGACTACGCCACCCAGATGGGCGGCGACGGGGCCCCGTCCTCCGCCGACCGCGACCCGACGGCGAAGGCGACGCCGGTGACCGTCGACAAGTCGGTGGGCCGGAACGACCCGTGCCCGTGCGGCTCGGGCAAGAAGTTCAAGCACTGCCACGGGCGCGGCTAGCGCAACGGGCAGCGACGACTCCGGGGGGACCGGGCGGTGACGCTCGGTCCCCTTTCGTTTGTCCCCGCCCGCCTCGGCGTCGAGGCGGGGGAAGCTGGCTAGCGGACGACGGTGAGGGCGCGCGACACGGCCTCGCCGCCGGCCTCGACGCGGACGACGTAGACGCCGGATCGGAGCCGCGACGCGTCGATGGGGAGCGCGCGCGTGCCGGCCGCCAGCGGGCCGTCGTGGAGGCGCGCGACCTCGCGGCCGAGCGCGTCGTAGAGCACGGCGCGGACGGGGCCGGCGCCGGGCACCGCGACGGTGACGACCGTGCGGTAGCCGGCCGGGTTCGGCGCGACGGCGACCGCCAGCGCCGTCGGAAGCTCCTCGACGGGGTCGGGCTCGGACGACACCGCGAACGCGTCCGCCGGGACGACCCGCTCGCCGCGGCGGTGCCGGAACCGGAGCGGCGCGTCGAAGAGTACCGACCCAAACCCGGACACCGTCGCCTCCTCCTCGTTCGCCCCGCCGGGGTTGACGACCATCTTCCCGCCGACCGCGACCATCGTGCCCACCCCGAGCGCGTCGAGCTCCGTGGCGCCGGGCTCCGAGTCGGACTCAACGAGGAACGACCCGCCCGGCGGCACGATGCGGACGGTCGCCGAGCCAGCGAGGCTTGGGTCCGACTGGGAGACGGCGCGGATCCGGACGGCGTCGCCGTCGGCCGCGCCGACGGTCGCCGTGAGCGTGTGCTCCGCGCTCGTACCGATCGAGAACGACGTCGCGCTCGTGATCCAGCCCTGCTCGTCGGTCACGGTCACGTCCACCACGTCGTCGCCGACGAACGGGCTCTCGAAGGCGAGCGTGACCTCGACATCCTCGCCGTCGCCGGCCTCGACGACGTAGGCCGACGGCGTGACGACGACCCCGCCCGCCTCGGTGAGCCAGTCGCCGTAGTCGACCGGGCCGAAGACCGAGTCGCCAGCGCCCGGCCCATCGCCGCTCGGCCCGCTCGGGTCGCCCCACCAGTTGTCGGGGGCGAGGACCCGTGCGCCGCCCTCGCGGCCCCCACCGCTCCCCTCAGCGAGCACCCCGATGACGTTCCCGGCGATGTTGTTGAACCGGAGGAGCATCTCGCCGATCGCGTCGATCCGGACGGCCGCGCCCTCGGCCCCGATGAACGTGTTGCGGACGGCCTCGACGCTCCCGCCGGTCTGCTGGACCGCGTCGCCCGCGCCCCCGTCGCCCTGCCCCTCGAACGTGTTGCCGTCGAGGAGCGCCGTCGACAGGTGAGCGACGAGCCCCTGGGTGTGCCCGAGGATCCGGCTCGTCAGGAGCTGCAGGCTGTCGAGGGCGGTCACGCGGACGGCGGGGCCCGCGCTCGCCCGCGCCGGCAGGCCACCCGGCCCCCGCTCGCCGAGCAGGCTCCGGGCGATCCGCGCGAAGCGCCCGCCGTTGAAGAGGAGGCCGCCTCCCACACCGTCAAGTCGGCCGGCCCCGAGGACCGTCAGGCTGTCGAGGCGGACGTCGTCGGTGTCCATGAACCACCCGCCGTCCGACCCCGGCCCGAGGAGCGCCTGCATCTGGGCCGCCATCGATGATCCGACCGGCGCCTTCCCGACGCCGACCCCGGATGCCGTGATCTGACGCGAGCCCTGGAACGCCATCCCGCGCCCGCCGACGCCGTGGATCAGGAACGAGCCCAGCGGTCCGCCCGAAAGCTGGCCCAGCGAGATCAGGACGCTGTTGGCGACGTGGACGCCGTCGGCCTCGGGCGCCGCGACGTCCTCGGGGGAGGCGAGGAGCTTGTCGAACAGGGACCCGATCCGGGCCGACGGGATCTGGATGCCCTCGGACTGGAGGATCTCGATGCCGTGCCGACCGTTCGGCCCCGCGCTGAGCGCGCGGAGGAGGGCGCCTCGCACCCGGAGCATGCAGAACCCGCTGAGCGCGTTCGGCACACGGAGCGTTTCTCCGACGGTCCCGCCCACCGGCCCGCCGAGGATGCCGCTCAGCAGCCGCGTGCCCGACAGGATGTTGATGACGGACCCGTCGGCGCGACGGAGGCCCTCGGGCGCGGCGAGATCGCGGAAGAGGAATCCGTATCCGCCGTTGCCACCCGAGACGAGTTGCTGGAGCGGCGAGTCACCTCCGAGGATCGCGTCGCGGACGCCGTCGGCCAGGACGAGGCCGCTGCCGAGGTTGCCGAGGCCGGCCTGCCCGGTCGGCGTCGTGCCGAGGTGGACGCCGAGCGCGCGGAAGTTCTGGGTGAACGGGCCGGCCGCAAAGATGCCGGCCTGCGGCTGGCCGCCATCGCCACCGTTGTTGGCGAAGACCGTCGCCAGGCCCTCCAGCCCGACCGTCACGTTCGGCGAGTTGAACACGCGGAGCCCGCCGGCCCGGTTGCGGAGGAGCGCCGCGAGGGGCCCACCGATCGCGTCGATGTTCTGAGTGATCCCCGCCAGGACGTTCCTCACCTGAACGTCCTCCGACGCCTCGACGTCCATGAACCACCCGCCCGAGCCGACGCCCTGCACGGGCCCGTCCGCCTCGGAGCCCGAGCCGACCGCCACGCCGAGGCTCTCGACCACGCGGACGAGGCTCTGCCCGATCGACCCGATGTGGGCGGCCGCGGTCGGCTGCGGGCGGCGGAGGCCGAGCAGCCCGCCCAGGATCCGGACATCCTGCGAGGCCAGGACCTCGAACGCGTGCCGGGCCGCGTCGCTGATGATCGGCTTCCGGAACGTAACGCCGCGCGCGCCGAGAAGGCACACGCCGTTCTGTCCATTCGGGAGCGCCTTCGGCGTCCCGAGCGCGTCGAAGAGCCCCGCCGTTAGGCCCGCCACGTTGATGTTGAGGATCCGGGCCTCGGCGGCCGCCCGTCCTTCGCGCCGGGCCCGGATCCGCGTCGCGTTGGCCGGGTCGCGGACATAGAGCCCGTTGAGGAGGTTCGAGACGGAGATCACGCCGAGGTTGATGGCCGAGCGCCGCCGCGTCGACTCCTCGTCACCGATCCGGAGCCCGCTCCCGCCCGAGACGTGGATCCCGTCGCCACCGTTGCCGAGCCCCTCGGCGCCCGTGGCGTCGGTCCCGATGAGGAGCCCCTCGAGCACGCCGTTCACCCCGCCCGCGACGTGGATGCCGTGCCCGCCGAACCCGGTGATCGCGAGGCCACGAACGGTCACGCTGTTCCCCTCGACCCGGAGCCCGTCGGCCCCGCCCGCGCCCGAGCCGTCGATGCGGACCGACGGGAGGCCGGCGGTGCCCGGCTGGGTCTCGCCGTCGAGCGTGACGCCGTCGGTGAGCGGCGGCAACGCCGACTCGATGGCGATCGTCGGGACCTCGAGGTCGAACGCGATGAGGGCGCCGCCGGCCGCCGTCGCCGTCTGGAGCGCGGCGCGGAGCGTGCACTGCGACCCGGCCTCGCCGGGGTCGACGTCGCAGAATCCGTCGTCGTCGAGGTCGTCGTCGGGCTCGTCGCCCTCGTCGTTGACGACGAGCTCGGCGCCCGTGACCTCGACGGCGCACTCGGGCTGGTCCTCCTCGCCACACACCGACTCGGACGCCACGACGTTGCTGTAGTACCTCGGCCAGACGGCCTCGACCGGGGCCTCGATCACGAACCGCCCCGCCTTGCGCGCGACGAGCGTGTACGGAAGCGAGCCCGTCGATGGCCCACCGACCACGGCCAGCGGCTCCGGCTCCTCGGCGATCTCGACGGCCCCCTCGACCTCCACGCCCGCCGTGTCGCGGACGACGAGCGGGCCCGCGGCGCGGACGATCTCGGCGTCCACCCGCCACTTGTTGCTGACCTCGACCGTGGCCTCGAACTCCTCGCCGGCCGCGACCTCCTCGGGAAGCGAGATCGTCGTGGTCAGGGCAGGGTCGAGGGCCGCCGAGACCGAGAGGTAGTACGTCGGACCGTACGACGCGGCCGCGGCGCGGGTCTGCGCGATGCTCTCTTGCCACTCCTCTTCCGTGGACCCCGGGAACCGCCGCGTGATGTAGAGCAAGCGTGGCGAGATCAGCGTCCCTGGAGGGGCGTTGATGACCTCGGGGAAGCTGTCGTCCGGGGCGCGGGAGGTGACGCCGCCCCCGCTCCACCCAGACGCGCGTCGTGGACCCGATGAGAAGTTGGCGACCACGGAGTAGTAGGGCGTTCCCTCGATGTGCGTCCACTGCGCGTAGACGGCAACGAAAAAGGCCTCATCGCCGAGGTTGGTGCCGAACGCCTCTTGAGACCGGACGGTGAAGTCGACCGCGACGCTGTCCCGCATGTCGGGGTAGCCCCCGCCGAGGCGGGCGGGCGGGGCCGCGGGCGCATCCGTGCCGACGACGCAGACCGTGGCCCCGTCGATGTCAGAGGCGCAGGACTGGGCCGCGACGTCGGCGGCGAGGAGGGTGAGGGCGAGGGGCGCAGCGAGGAGCAGACGGGGCATGGCACGGCGTGGCTGGGCTCCCACAAGCGGAATCCGGCCCCGAACCGGCTCACCCCGCCCACCTCGGGCGCGCCCGAGGCGGGCGGCCCCGTCAGCGGACGACGGTGAGCGGCCGCGTCGTGACCTCCCCCCCGGCCGCCACGCGGACGATGTACGGTCCGGCGGGGAGGGGCGACGTGTCGAGCGCGAGCGCGTGCTCCCCGCCCGCCAGCGGGCCGGCGTCGAGCACGCCCACGCGCCGGCCGAGGACGTCGAACAGCTCGACCGTCACGTGGGCCTCCGCCGGCAGGCCCACGACGACGGCCGCGCGGGCCCGCGCCGGGTTGGGGGCGACCGCAGAGACCCGGAGCGCCGTCGGGCGGTCGGGCCCGTCCTCCGCGTCCACCCCGCCCGCGTCGGTCCGGAGCTCGACCGGGACGGGGGCCTCGACCGCGTAGTCCCCGTGACGCAGCGTGAGCTGGAGCGTGGCGGTCGCGAGCGTGTCGGATACGAGGTCGGCCGCGAGGCGGAGCGTGATCGTCGCCGGCACCGTGCCCGAGGTGGCCGACGTCGTGATCCAGTCGGCCGTCTCGGAGAGCGTCCACGTCCACCCGTCCGTGCCGACGTCGGGGAGGGCGAGCTCGACCGTGACCGATCCCTCCAGCGTGCCCGCCCGGACGACGGCCGGCTCGGGCGTGGGGACGGCCGGGACGCCCCCCGTCCCGGTCAGGACCGCGGACGGCGCGACGCTCCGCTCGAAGGCCCCGTCGCCGTCGGCGTCGAGCGACAGGGGCGTGGCCGCGGGCGTCCCGCCGGCCAACGTCGAGAGCCGGAGCCGGCCGCCGACGTCGAGCGACTGGTCCGCGTAGAGGACGCTCCGCCGCTGCGCGTCGTCGGCGTCGATCTGGAGCCGGTAGACGCGGGCCTGGACGCCTTCGACGGGCGCCTCGACCGTCAACGTGTAGGCGCCGGTCGTCGGCACCGACACCGTCGCGGACCGCTCGCCGGGCCAGTAGCCGATCCCGCCGAGCCCATGCTCGACGACGCGGTAGGCCTCGCGGGAGCGCGGCCCGGTGCGCGCCCCGGTCGCGTCCGTCACCTCCACGGTGACCGGGCCGGAGGCGACGACGTAGAGGGCCTCGGCGCCGGGCGGCGGATCCCCGCCGGCGGCGCGCGTTGCCGGCTCGGGGATCACGAGGTAGCCGGACCGGAGGATCGCCTGGATCCGCCCCAGCGCGGACTCGCCCCGCGTGTCTGTGCAGGCGTCGGCGAGGATGCCGGTGTGCGTGCACGGGTAGTACTCGAACGGCTCGATCCAGTCCGAGTCCTCGCCCGAGAAGTCGACCCGGCCGACGCTGGCGTGGTGGCCGAGCGTGGCGCTGACGAGGGGGACCGTCGCGTCGCCGGTCCCGAGGACGGGCTGGAGGTAGGTCCGCCACGTCCGGTGCCGGTCCGTGTCGCCGACCTCGGCGCGGGGCGTCAGGCGCTCGGGGAGGACGAGCTCCGGGACGATCGTCGAGACCCGCCACCCCGTCGTCGTGGACCCGGCGAGGAGGCCGACCTGCCGGAACACCTGCGGCGGCCCGTCCCAGCCGCGCCAGTCGTCGATGAGGTCGTGGACCTCGGTCTGCTGCTGGTCGATGAGCCGGCCGTTGCGCCCGAGGCCGAACGCCCGGCCGGCCGCGTCGCGCTTCGGGGCCGCGAGGAAGTCGCGCGTGGCGCCCCATGAGCGGACGGGCCGGCCGTCGAGGTCCTGGAAGAGGTAGCCGTGCCGGTGCGACGGGCTCGCGGGGGCGGCGGCGTCCCAGAAGGCCCGGCTCGGCATGAGCCCGTAGATCGCCGGGATGTTGCGGGCCATCGTGATCATCCGGCCCCACTCGACCTCGAACGAGAGCGCCTCCTCGACGTCGAACACGTAGCCGACCGAGTGGGCCGCGGCGGCCTGGCTCGCCCCGAGGTAGGGCGTGGCGACGGTGAGGTACCGGTGGACGTGGTCGCGCGCGTGCTCGGGCTCGCCGCGCACGTAGTCGTTGGCCACGACGCCGCCCATCGAGTGGGCCACGAGGTCGACCTCGCACGACACGGCGACGTCGTCGGCCCCGCCCGTGAGCTCGTCGACGAGCTCGCGAAGGCGGGCGGCCACGCCGATCGTGTGGAGACGCCAGTCGTAGTCGAAGCGCCAGAGGTCGTTGGTGGCCCGGTCGTCGTTGCCGACGTCGCCGGGGTAGCCGGCGGCGGTGATGGCCGCGAGCGCGTCGTAGTAGGGCAGCCCGTAGCCGAACGCGCCGTCCTCGACGATGCCGTCGGCGACGACGGGCTCGAGGCTCTGCCCGAACGGGTCCATCGCCATCCGCGCGAGCCGGTCGTTGAGGGCGGCGTCGGTGGGGAACCCGCCGAGGGGGATCCAGAGGTTGGCGTCGGAGCCGGCGCCGGCCGTGGCCTCGAGCCAGGACCCGCCGATCCCCGGCAGGAAGATCACGGGCCGTTTGAGCTGGGCCAACTCGGACGTGCTGCCGCCCGCGTCCGTCGCGCTGGCGGTCACGTAGTCGCCCACGGCGAGCGTCTCGTCGAGGGCGACGGCGAACGCCCCGGTCCCGTCCGCCTCGGCGGTGCCGACGGGCAGGACCGAGGCGGGCCAGTAGCGGCCCCGGTCGTGCCCGGTCCCGAGGAGCGACCGCTCCGTTCGGAACACGACCACGCGGGCGCCGGGCCGCGTCAGGCCGGTCACCGTGCCGGACGTGATGGAGAGGAGGCGGGGCGCGGGCATCCCGCCGTTCGGCCCGTCGCCGCCGGCCCACGGCGTGCACGACGGGCCGCCCGCGGCCAGGTCGATGGGCACCTGCGTGACGCCGACCGCGACCGGGTCGAGCGCGATCTCGTTGCGGAGGACCGAGACGCCGTCGGTCAGGTCGCCGCGGACGGCCACGGTGCCGTAGAGCCGGTTCTGGTCGTCCGCCTCGGTCCCACCGATCGTCACATCGTGCGCCCCGTTCTCGGCGAGCACAGCGCCCGCTCCGTTGGGCCGGAAGGCAGGCCCAGAGCGCAGCGGGTAGCCGATCGCCATCCGCTCGACGGTCACGCCGTCGGCCCCGTCGACGCGAACGCCCCACCCGTCGAAGCCGGTCACCGACAGCCCGCGGAGCGTCACGTCATCAGCCCGGACATCGAGGCCGTCGGCGTCGGCTGTGGCGTCGCCACCGATCTCGACCGCGACCTCGTCATTCGCGCCGGGCTGCGTGAGCCCGTCGAGGGTCAGCGCGTCGGTGATGGCCGGCAGCGCGCTCTCGGGCGCGATGAGGAAGGGCGCCGTGCCGTCGAGGTCGAACCTGATGGTGTTCGCGCCCGCCTTCTCGTTCGCCAACTCGATGGCCGCCCGTAGCGTGCATTGGTCGCCGCTCTCCTCCGCGTCGTCGACGGCGTCGCAGCGGCCGTCGGCGGTGCCGAGGTTCGGCAGGTCGCGGGTGTCGTTGACGACGATGTCCTGGGGGGGCACGAGCGCCACGCGCCAGGCCCGGCGGGCCGCCCCATTCCCGGCGAAGCCTACGAGGTAGTTCCCGTTCGCCGAGAGGCCGCCGAAACGCCCCAGCGTCCAGCCCGAGAGGTCCACGCCCTGGGCGAGGAGGTACGGCCGGAGGGCGCGCATCCCGCCCGCCGCCGTCCAGAGGAAGATGGTCTCGTCTCCCTCCAGGCTCACGGACTCGCCAACGATGAGGGACCCGTCGGCCGAGACCGCCAGCGCGATGCTCTCGACGTCGCCCGGGAGCACGCCGAGCCCTCGCATCTGGCCGCCCTCCCACCGGACGGCCTCGCCGTAGAGGGCCGAGGAACTGCTGCTCTTTCCGACGACAACCCGTCCGTCGGCCGAAACAGCTTGTGCGTAGCTGAAGGACTCACTTCCACTACCGAGCACGCCGAGCCCTTGCATCTGGCCGCCCTCCCACCGGAAGGCCTGTCGACACGGGTTCACGGCGCAACCCGCCAGCGCGGTCGTCAGGCTGAACCCCACGACGACGGCCCCGTCGGCTGAGACGCCGGTCGCTGTGCTCTGGGGGCCCGAGCCAACCGAGCTCCCGTCGAGGTAGCCGAGCCCGGTCATGACGCCGCCCTCCCACCGGAAGGCCTGTTCGGTTTCGACCTGCCCAGAACCCATGCTCCCCGGCCGCTCCACTTCGGAAAAGCCCACGACGACGGAGCCGTCCGCCGACACCGCCTCCGCGTGGCTGCCCAACTGGAGGTCGTCGTTGACTTCCAGGACCCCGAGGAACTCGGCGTCCCCGTCCTCACCCCACCGCACGGCGAAGTTGCCGGGGCCGTCGTACCCGTAGCTGTACCCGACGAGGACCGTGCCGTCCGCGCTTACGGCCGACGCACGATCCCAGACGTTCGAGAAGCTGGGGAGGACGCCGATCCCCTCACCCTCAGTCCAGCGAATGGCTTCTGTGACTTGGTCGCCCGAGCCCGATCGGTCGCCGGAGACCACCCGGCCGTCGTCAGAGACGCCAGTCGGTCTAAAGCTGCCGAGGTCCCGGATCGACGCCTGGCCCACGGCGGCCGGGGCGAGGAGCGCGAGGGCGAGGAGCGTGAGCGCGGCGGGGGGAAGGGGGCGCGGCATGGCGTGGCGTGGCTGGTCCTCCACAAGCGGAATCCGACCGCGAACCGGCTCACGCCGTCCGCCTCGGTCGCCTCCCCGAGGCGGACGGAACGGGACGGCGGGCGTCCGGGTCTAGGCCCGCCCCCCGGCGTCGCCCATTGTTCAACGGCAATCCGGGTGACGGGCGGGGGAGTCGGGCGTAGCCTGTGGGCGTCCGCCGTCCCCACCGACCCCCGCCTGGCCGCCGTGCTGCGCAGCCTCTCCGTCCGCGATTACGCCCTCATCGAGGAGCTCGAGGTCGAGTTCGACAGCGGGCTCAACATCATCACGGGCGAGACCGGCGCCGGCAAGTCGATCCTCCTCGGCGCGCTCAAGCTGCTCCTGGGCGACCGCGCGTCGACCGAGGCCCTCCGCACGGGGGCGAAAAAGGCCGTCGTCGAGGGCGTGTTCGACAGCGCCGACGAGGGGCGGCTCCCGCAGATCCTCCAGGAGCACGAGATCGACCCGTCGGAGGGCGGGATGCTCATCATCCGGCGCGAGATCTCGGCGCGCGGCTCGCGGGCGTTCATCAACGACACGCCGGCCACGCTCGAGGTCCTCCGCGAGGTGGCCGCCAACACGATCGACCTCCACGGCCAGCACGAGCACCAGTCGCTCCTGCGGACCGAGACGCACGTCGAGCTGCTCGACAACTTCGGCGGCCTCGGCGGGCTCGTCGAGACCTACCGGAAGGCGTACCGCAAGACCGCGGCGCTGGTCGGCGAGCGGACCGACCTCGTCCGCCGCGAGAAGGAGCTCCAGAAGCAGAAGGAGCTCTACGCGTTCCAGATCGAGGAAATCGACGCCGCCCGGCTCAAGCCGGACGAGGCCGACGTGCTCGAGGCCGAGCGCCGGATCCTCGAGAACGCCGAGCAGCTCTACGAGGCCACGGCCGAGCTCTACGCCCAGATCTCGGAGTCCGACGACGCGCTCTACGACCGGATCGTCCTCGTCCGGAACCAGCTCCAGGACCTCGCCCGGATCGACTCGTCGTTCGAGGCCACGCTGACCGACATCCGCTCGGCCGAGATCGCGCTCAAGGAGGCCACGCAGTTTCTCCAGGGCTACAACGCCGAGATCGAGTTCAACCCGGAGCGGCTCGACGAAATCCGCGAGCGGATGTCGGAGATCGACTACCTCGAGCGGAAGTACGGCGGGACCGTCGAGGCCGTCCTCGCCTACCGCGCGGAGATCGGGACGACGTACGACCTCGCCAAGGACTTCGAGGGGGCCATCGCGCGGCTCGACGGGCAGATCGAGGAGGCGCAGGAGACGCTGAGCCAGGCGGCGTACCGGCTCTCGCAGAAGCGGCACGAGGTGGCGCAGCGGATCGAGGCGGCCGTCGGCGTCGAGCTGGCGACGCTCGGGATGCCGCACGCGCGGTTCCTCGTCCAGTTCGGCTTCCAGGACGACCCCGCCGGCTGGGTCCACCTCCCGGAGGGCGCCCGCCAGCGGCGCGTGACGGCGTTCCCCATGGGGGCCGACCTCGTCGAGTTCCACCTCTCGGCCAACCTCGGTGAGGACCCGAAGCCGCTCGTGAAGGTGGCCTCGGGCGGCGAGGTCTCGCGCATCATGCTCGCGCTCAAGGCGATCCTCGCCAAGTCCGAGCGACTCCCGATCTTGGTGTTCGACGAGATCGACACGGGAATCTCGGGGCCCATCGCCCGGCGCGCGGGCGAGTCGATGCACCGGCTGGCGCAGTTCCACCAGATCATCGCCATCACGCACCTCCCGCAGATCGCGTCGCTCGGCGACGTGCACTTCGAGGTCGACAAGGTCATCGAGGACGGCCGGACGCGGACGCGGATCCGCCGGCTCGACGAGGCCGAGCGGGCCGAGGCCGTGGCGACGCTCCTGGCGGGCACCGACGTGTCGGAGGCCGCGCTCCGGAGCGCCCGCGAGCTCATCGAGGGCGGGCGCGAGGAGCGGTAGGGGAGCCCGACGGGGAGCCGGTCACCGGACGCGATCAGCCCGGGTAGCCGCCCGTGACGAAGTGCTTCAGCCCTTCCACTTCGCCCCGGGCCTCCTCGAGGCGGGCCCGGACGAGGTCGCCGATGGACACGACGCCCAGCAGCTCGCCGTCGCGGAGGACCGGCAGGTGGCGGATCTTCCGCTCGGTCATGGTCGCCAGGCAGCCGTCGACGCTGTCCTCGGGCGAGACCGTGATCAGGTCGGCCGTCATGACGTCGCGGACGGCCGTCTCGCGCGAGGTCCGGCCTTCGAGGGCGATCCGCCGGAGGTAGTCGCGCTCGGTAAAGATGCCCCGGAGCGCGTCGCCCTCGGTGACGAGGATGGAGCCGACGTTGTGCTCGACCATGCGGCCGATGGCCTCGAAGACCGTGGCGTCGGGCCCGATGGAGACGATGGGGCTTCCGGTGCGGAGGAGAGAGGCGAGGGTCATGGCAGGGAGGGGAGTGGAGTCCCCAACATAGGGATCGGCTCAAGACCTTCCCGATCAGAAGGTTGGGAGCTGGTGGTTCGCCAGGACACGGCGGGCGCGGCGGCTCCGTTCTATTCTACGTCTCGCCCTTCCCTGGTCCCCGCCGCGTCGATGCTGTTCCTCCGCTCCGCCCCGCTCTCCCTCGTCCTCCTGCTTGCGGCCTCTGCCTCGGCCCAGAGCGCGCCCGAGGCGGCCGGCCTCGGCACGGTGACGGGCCTGGTGACCGACGCCGAGACGGGCGAGCCCGTGGTGGGCGCCGGCGTCGCGATCCCGGAGCTCGGCCTCGGCGCCGTGTCGCAGCGTGACGGGTCGTACGTCATCGAGGACGTGCCGGTGGGGACGCACGCCGTCCGCGCGGCGGCGTACACCTACCACTTCGAGACGGTCGAGGCCGAGGTCGGCGAGGAGGACGTGGCGCTCGACTTCGCGCTCCACCCGGGCAGCGCCGCCGGCTGCGCGAGCCACGATCACTAGCGCTCCCGCTGCCGAGGCGCGACGATCCTGAGGGGTACACCGACCGGCCTTGCGGACGGCCCGGCGCTGACGTTTGGTTCCGCCGCCCATCCGGTGCCGCTCTATGCGTCGTCTCATTTGCCTGCTCGTGCTCCTGGCCGCGCCCGCCGCTGCCCAGACGCCGGCCGAGGCGGGACGGGTCGTCGGCGTCGTGGTCGACGCCGCGAAGGGTGAGCCGCTGCCCGGAGCGACCGTCCGATTGGCCGGGACCTCCCTCGGTGCCTCGACCACCCTCGACGGCCAGTTCGTGATCGAGGCCGTCCCGGCAGGGGAGTACCAGGTCGAGGCGTTGTACGCCGGGGCCGAGCCGTGGCGCGGGACAGTGCGCGTCGGTGCGGGAGAGACCGTTGGGGTCTGGCCCACGCTCGAGTACGCCGTGCTGTGCGACTGCGTGATCGTGGTCGAGCCGCCGGAGTCGATCAGCCGAGGGGTGTACCAGGCCCGCGTGGTCGAGTACCTCGGCGTCGAGACGTCGTGCTGCACGTGGTGGACCGTGCGGAACGCCGTGCCGGTCGCACACTGGGAAACGCGGTAGCACCGGCGTTCTGGGCCGATCTTCGGCCCATGGACTTTTTTACTCTCCACGCCCTCGCCCGCGAGTGGGACGCCCGGCTGGCGGGCGCCGCCGTCACGGAGGCGTGGACGCAGAGCCCGCGCGAACTGAGCCTCGGCCTGTCGGCCGACGGCGCCGCGACGACCCTTCGGGTCATCTGCGACCCGGCGCTCACCCTCGTCTTCCGCACCGACGGCGCGGCCCGCCAGCGCCGCAACACGGCCGACGTGCTCGACGGCCTCGGCGGCCGTGGGGTCGAGCGCGTCCGCACGGCCGAGCGCGACCGGCACCTCTTCCTCGATCTCGACGACGGGAGCCGCCTCCAAGTCGTCCTGTTCGGTTCGAGGCCGAACGTGCTCTGGGTGGACGCCGCGGACACCGTCCGTGCCGCGTTTCTCGACGAAGACGATCACGTGGGAGAGTCCGCGCCCGAGCCGAGGCCGGCGCCCGCGGTCGAGTCGGCCGGGGCGTTCTCGGAGCGCTGGCGGGCCAACCGGAGGACCGTCGAGCAGGCCGTCGCCGGGGCCGTCCCCCTGTTCACGCGCGATCTCGCCGTCGAGGCCGTCCGCCGCGCGGGCCTCGACCCCGAAGCCCCACCCGAAGGTGCCGACCTCGGCGCGCTGTTCGAGGGAGTCGAGGCCTATCGCGACGCGCTCGCCGCGCCGGAGCCGGTCGTCTACTGGCGCGGCCCCGTCGCCGAGGCGTTCTCGCTCGTCCCGCGCACCGACGTGCCGGAGACTTGGCGGGAGGAGCGGTTCGAGACGGTCGACGCGGCCCTCGGCGTATGGGCGAAGCGGTCGCTCGCCCAGCGGGCCTACAGCGCCGAGTACGGGCCACTCGAGAAGGCGCTCGCCGTCGCGGCCGGTCGCCGCCAGCGCTCGGCCGAGGCCATGCTCGACGAGCTGTCGCAGCCGTCGCGCGCCGGCCGCTACGAGACGTGGGGCCACCTCCTGATGGCGTCGGCGGCCGGGGAGGGGCCCGGGCGCGAGTCCGTTCGCCTCGACGACATCGTCGGAGGGACGGGCGAGGTCGAGATCCCGCTCGACCCGGCGCGGTCGTCCGTCGAGAACGCCGAGCGGTACTACGACAAGGCGCGGCGGACGCGGAAGGCGCGCGAGGCCGCCGAGCGCCGCTGGGCCGAGGTCGACGCCGAGGCGGAGCGGGCCGCCGACCTGCTGGCGCGCGTCCGCGCGACGGAA
This sequence comes from Rubrivirga marina, assembly GCF_002283365.1. NCBI lineage: Bacteria > Pseudomonadati > Rhodothermota > Rhodothermia > Rhodothermales > Rubricoccaceae > Rubrivirga > Rubrivirga marina. Next base: position 2,082,365 of record NZ_MQWD01000001.1, read on the forward strand.
TCGCTCGCCGACCTCCGCGCGCTCCGCGACGCTGAGGGGGCTGCCATCGACGCGCTCGTCGGCCAGCGCGCCGACGACGGGCCGGCCGAGCCGTTCCGCCGGTTCGCGCTGCCCGGCGGCTACGAGGCGCTCGTCGGGAAGCACGCGCGGGGCAACGCCCATCTCACGACGCGCGTGGCCAGCCCGCACGACCTCTGGCTCCACGCGCGCGGCGTCGCCGGCAGTCACGTCGTGGTCAAGCGGCCCGGCCGGTCGACCACGGTGCCCCCGGAGGCCGTCGCCGCGGCGGCCCGGCTGGCGGCGTGGTTCTCGACGGCGCGGACCCAGACCGTCGTGCCCGTGACCGTGACGGAGCGGAAGTACGTCCGCCCGATCAAGGGCGGCCCGCCCGGGCTCGTCCGCGTCGACCGCGAGGACGTGCTCGACGTGGAGCCGACCGCGCCCTAGCCCCGGCCGCCTCGGTCTCTCCACGGGTCGACCGAGGCGGGCTAGTCGAGCGAGACGAACGCGAGCCCGTGGTTCGGGTTCATCGGCACCACGAGCTGGTTCGCGCCGGCGTCGTAGCACATCGACGCGGCCGTCGGGATGCCCCGCGCGATGAGCTCGGCGGGCTCCCCGGGGCGGATCCGGGAGACCCCGCCGTGGGCGATGCTGCTCACGTACGTCGTCCCGTCCGGGAGGATCACGAGCCCGTCGCCGCCCGCCTGTACGGCGTGCTGCGTCGTGACGAGCTCGCCAGACCGGGAGAACGTCAGCACCGCGTCGTCGCCGTAGTTGGCGACGACCAGGCGGCCCTGGGGGTCGAAGGCGATCCCGTTAGGCTGGACGAGCGGGGCGCCCTCGATGAGGACCGACGCCGCCCCGTCTGTGCCGATCCGCCAGACCCGGAACGTCGAGGCGTCAGGGTCCGGGCTGAGGTCGCCGGTCTGGGTGACGAAGACGGTCCCGTCGTCCGCCACCGCGACGTCGTTGAGCCAGGGGGCGCCGTCGACGCGGACCTCGCGGACGGGCGCGCCGGTCCGCGCGTCGAACTGGCGGATCACGCCCACGCTCGGGTCGTCGGGCCCGGTCCCCCCGTCGCGGTCGGCGATGGTGAGCACGCCGCCGGCGATCTCGCTCCCCAGCGGCTCGTTGAGCACGAGCGGCGGGGCGAGGCCCGCGCGCTGGTCCGGCCCCTGGACCCCGATCCACCGGACCGTGTGGACCGACCCGTCGGAGCGGAGGAGCGAGACCCAGGCGTCGTTCGTCTGGACCGACTGCGGGGCGCCGCGGTTGGGGACGACGATCAGGCCGCGCTCGGCGTCGTAGGCGCAGCTTTCGGCGCCGTAGATGGCCCCGAAGACGGTGACGTTCGAGGACGTCGCCTCGAAGGCCCCGTCCGCGTCGCGGACGCCCAGCGAGTCGCCGACGGCGTACGGCTGGGAGCCCTGCGCGAGCGCCGGGGCGGCGAGCGCGAGCGCGAGAAGTAGGGGAGCGGGTCGAGTCATCATGGGGGGGCGGGGTTAGGCCGCCTCGGTGTCGAGGCGGGGAGGGCTACCGGTCGATCATCCGCTGAGAGTCTTCCGAATAGCGCGCGCCCGCGGCTTTGATCTGGGACGCGCCCGCCTCGATCCGGCGGAGGTCGTCGGCGGTCAGCGCGAGGTCGGCCGCGGCCACGTTCTCGTCGAGGCGGTGCGTCTTGGTCGTGCCCGGGATCGGGACGATCCACGGCCTCTGCGCCAGCAGCCACGCGAGGGCGACCTGAGCCGGCGTCGCGACCTTTTCGGCCGCGATCCGCTGGAGGAGGGCGACGAAGGCCCGGTTGGCCTCCCGGTTCTCCTTGTTGAACCGGGGGACCGACGCCCGGAAGTCGTCCTCGGCGAACTCGGTGTCGGGGTCGATGGCGCCGGTCAGGAACCCCCTGCCGAGCGGGCTGAACGGGACGAACCCGATGCCGAGCTCCTCGAGCACCGGCACGATCTCGATCTCAGGCTCGCGCCACCACAGCGAGTACTCGCTTTGAAGCGCCGTCACCGGCTGGACCGCGTGCGCCCGGCGGATCGTGTCGACGCCGGCCTCGGAGAGCCCGAAGTGGAGCACCTTGCCCGCCTCGATCAGCTCCTTCACGGTTCCGGCGACGTCCTCGATGGGCACGTCCGGGTCGACACGGTGTTGGTACAGGAGGTCGATCCGGTCGGTCCGAAGCCGCCGGAGCATCCCCTCGACGGCCGTCCGGATGTGCCCGGGGCGGCTGTTCAGGCCGCCCCGGTTCTCGCCGGTCTCGGGGTCGACGTCGAACCCGAACTTCGTCGCGATGACCACGTCGTTGCGGACGGGCGCGAGCGCCTCGCCGACCACCCGCTCGTTGACGAATGGACCGTAGACCTCGGCCGTGTCGAAGAAGGTGACGCCGCGGTCGACGGCGTGGCGGATAACGCGGACGGCCTCGGCCGTCTCGGTCCGCTGGCCGTACCCGATGCTGAGGCCCATGCAGCCGTAGCCGAGGGTGGAGACGGCGAGGCCTTGTCCGAGGGTGCGGGTCTCCATGTCAGGCAGGGGGGCGTGGGGGAGAAGAGGGGCCCGTGACGGGACCGAGGCGGGCGGGGGCTGCTACCGCAGGAGCCGGGTGAACGAGAGCGAGGCCAGCGTCCAATCACTGCCCTCGCGGACATACACCTCCGTCACCTCGAACGGGTTCGTCACCTCGTTCCCGCCGACGACGGCGTCGAGCCGGATCGTGTTGAGCACGATGGCCGTCGTGCCGACGAACCGGACCGACGCCGCCTGGATCTCGGCGTGCTTGTAGTGGATCCCGCCGCTCCATTTCCAGAAGGAGGTCCGGCTCCAGGAGGCCCGGCGGCTCCTGCTAGAGGGTAACCTCGACGCGGCGACGGTGGGGTACCGCGTGGGTCCAACGACCCGTCGCACTTCAGCCGGGACTCCAAGCGTCACTTAGGCGAGCCGCCGATCCAAGACGTCGCGCGGCTCCGCGAGCCCGCCGGCGCCGAGCCCGCCGACAGAGGGCGACCGGTCCCGCCTCGGCGCCGAGGCGGACCGACCCGGCACAAACCACGGCGGGGCCGAGCGACACGCGCCCGGCCCCGCCGATGAGCCTTCCAGGGCCCGAAGGGCCTTAGCGGATGACCGTCATCTGGCGCGTGGCGACGAAGTCGCCGGCCTCGAGGCGGTAGACGTAGGTCCCGCTCGCGAGGCGGCTCACGTCGACGGTGGCCTGGTGGAAGCCGGCGGCATACTGCCCATCGGCGACCTCAGCGACGGCGCGGCCCATCACGTCGTAGACGACGAGGCGGACGCGCGCGGCCTCCGGCAGCGCGAACGAGATCTCAGCGGAGCCGCCGCTGGCCGGGTTCGGAGCGCTCTGGTCAAGCGCGAACTCGGACGGGAGGTCGCCGGCTTCGAGACCGGCCGTGACGCCGAACTCGGTGAGCGACGCCGTCGTGCCCGGGTACTGCTCCAGGATCCGGCTGGTGAAGCCGTCGGCGAGGTCGAGCAGGTACTGCTCCTCCTCGTCCGTGAGCCGGCGGACGCCGATGGTCCGGACGCTCGCCGAGAACGCCTCGACGCGGTTGAGCGCGATGGCGGGCCGCGGGCGGGCCGCGTCGAGCCGCGCCTGCGCGATCGTGATCTTGGCGATGAGCTGGGTCGCCTGCCCGTTCGTGATCGCGCCGGACGCCTTGAGGGCATTGACGGCGTCGATGATCATGGACGACGTGCTGCACGACGTCGGGAGGTCGAACGCCTCCGTCCCGTCGAGCCGGTCGTAGTAGGCGCCCTGGTCGGCGCTGGCGCCGAGGCCGCGGCGGGAGAACGCATCCCAGATGAGGCACTGGTTCGCGCCGCCCGTGATGGCCACGTCGGCCGTGAGGATGGCGTCGCGGCCGTCGACGAAGCCCGGCCGGCACGGCTGGATCTTCAGCCCCTCGGTCACGAGGGCGAGGGCGAGGTTGTTGCCGCCGGTGCCGGTGTAGACGTCGGGGTCCCAGCCGTGGCGGTCGACGAGGGCGCGGGTCATGTCCCAGGCCATCGAGGCCCACACGAAGCCGACGCCGTGCGGCGCCGAGGCCGTCTTGATGTAGTCGTACGTGGCCGGGTTCGTGCCGAAGCTCGTGCTGTAGCGGTAGGGGCGGATGCCCTGGCCCGTCGTCGGCTCGAAGTTGAGGTACGTCCCGATCCCGCGGCCGTCGGTGTTCGTGTCGGTGAGGAGGAGCGCGTAGTAGTCGCTCCAGCCCTCGCCCATCTGCTCGCTCGTGAACGGCACGCCCCCGACGGTGTAGTTCGTGGCGAGGCAGCTCGTCGTGGCGGGCCCGCCCGTGAGGCGGTTCGAGATGCCGTGGCCGTACTCGTGGACGATGACGCCGTTGTCGAAGTCGCTGTCGCGGTTGAGCACGCTCTGGCCGAGGTTCCGGACGGTCGCCGCGGTCGGGAGGGCGGCCACGAGGGCGGCCCCGGTCACGTTGGAGATCATGCCGGCCGGGATCACGACCGTCGCGTCGGCGCCGCCGAGCGTGCCGGGGTTGCCCGGGGCGTTGTTGATGACGATCGCGCCGAGCGCGCCGGCGTCCTGGGCGTTCTTGACCTTGATGGTGAAGGCGCAGGACCCGCGGTAGACGAGGGCAAACTTGCCCGCGACCTCGGCCGCGTTGACGAGCGGGCCGCACCCCTCGTTCGGGAGCGCCGTCCCGTCGTTGACGAGCGCGACGTCGAGCGTGACGCCGGTCGTCGGGAACGGGACGCCGAAGGCGGCGGCGCTCATGACGTCGGTCGTCGTGCCGAACGAGATCTCGTTGACGAGCGCGGTGCCCCAGACGTACATCTGCATGCGGGGCGCGGAGCCGTCGACAGGGGTCGAGAAGTTGGCGTTGTTCGTGCCGGAGTAGTCCTGGGTCTGGGCGTTGACGGCGTCGTTGCCGGCGCCGAAGCCGGTCGTGTTCGTCGCCTGGAAGTTGCCGGAGGGCTCGTCGAAGCCGTAGAACCAGGCCACGTCGTGGACGATGTTGTTCCAGTAGAACAGGTTGGTCACGGCCGCCGGGCGGTAGGCGTCGGGCGACTGGACGCCCGGGTCGAAGGCGAAGTCGAAGAGGAGGCTCGGGCCGCCCTCGGCCTCGGTCCCCGGCTCGATCCCGTCGGGGGCGAGGAGGTCGAGTCCGGCGTGGACGTTGTTGCCGCGCGTGATGGTGAAGGACGTCGAGCCGTTGTTGTGCCAGCCGAGCGGGGAGGCCGTCGCGTTGACGCCGGTCGCGAGCGTGCGGAGGTCGGTGTAGGGGTCGCCGCCGTGGCTCGGGCTCTCGACGGCGCCGGCGTAGACGCGGTACTGCGCGCTGGCGCCGGAGACGCCGGCCTGGGCGCCGATCGTGGCCGTGCCCGTGAGCCGGGCGAGGTCGACGAGCGTCGAGCTCGAGGCGGGCGACACGGGCGCGACGACGGCCCAGCCCTCAGGGAGGTGGTCGTCGGCGGCCCAGTGGTCCTCGTCGGTCAGGCTGCCCGTGCCGAGGATGGCGCCGGAGCCGGCGTCGACGGCGACCTGCCAGAGGCGCTGATCTTCGGGCGTCGAGAGGTCGACGAGCCACGCGAGCGTCGTTGGGCCGCCGATGGCGGGCACGTACCGGAGCCGCGCGAGGATGTCGTCGGAGGCGAGGTCGCTGCGGAAGACGACGCCCTCGCCGAGGCCGCGGAAGTCGCGGGCGACCTCGAGCGTCGGCGAGAAGCCGAGCGAGGACGCGGCCGTGCGGACGGCGGCGTCGGCGGACAGCACGCGGGCGCCCTGGGCGGTGCGGCCGACGTTGGCGACGGCCCGGCTGTTGGCCGAGAGCACGCGGCCGGCCCGGTCGACGGCGACGTTGACGATCCCGTCGTGGACGGGGACGCCGCCGAGCGTCTGCTGGAAGTAGACGTGCGTGACGCCGGAGACGCGGCTCACGGACTGGTGAGCGACGGCGAGGCCGTCCAGGTCGCCGGCGGCGAGGCCGAGCCGGCCCGCGTTCTGGCGGACGTAGAGGCCTGCCGCGTCGACGGCGGACTGGGCGACTGCGGCGGAGGCGGTCAGGAGGACGAGGGCGCCGAGGGCGGCGAGAGAACCCAAACGGGTCATGAGGCAACGGGGAAGAGGGTAGGCGCCTCCCCACCCCACGCCTGGACCGTGGTTCTGGTCACCAGACAGGGGCGGAAGAGGCTGCGCACGAAAGCGCGGGGCGGCGAGCGCCGTGGACCTCCCTGGGGGACCTCGCCACGCCACAACGCGCGGTGGGTCCGGGCCCCAGTCGGGGGGCGCTATGTACGCCATTTTTTCTCATGTGCAAGGACGCCCGGCACGGGGGAGGGCACAAATTTTTTCCACGCCGGGATGACAGCGCTTCCACACCGGACGGCGGCGGACCGAGACCACCTCTCTGGGTTACGAGGAGACTGGCCGTCCCCGCCTCGGGGACGCTGAGGTGGGACGCCGGCGGTCAGAAGCGCCCGTAGCTTCTCGGGCCCCTCTGCCCAGCCCCTCTTCCCATGACGTGGTGGCAAGCCGCCCTCCTCGGCCTCATCCAAGGCCTCGCCGAGTTCCTCCCGATCTCGTCCTCCGGCCACCTCGTCCTCGGCGAGTACGTGCTGGGGCTCGACACCGGGGCGGCCAACGACGTCACGTTCGAGGTGTTCGTCCACTTCGGGACGGCCCTCTCCATCCTCGTGGTCTACCGGCACCGGATCTGGCGCATCCTCCGCGACGCGGCCGGCGCGCTCGCGACGCCGAGCGCGTGGGCCGAGGCCGTCCGCCCCGGTCGGATCGAGCGGGCGCGCGGCGACGAGATCGATTACGAGCCGCAGCCCTCGGGCGGACCGATCCCGTCGCTCCGCGTGGCGCTCTACGTCCTCATCACGATGGTCCCGACGTTCATCGGCTACCTCCTGTTCGAGGAGGCGCTCGAGGCCCTCTTCGGCGACCCGCGGTTCGTGTGCGGCGCGCTCCTCGTGACCGGCGTGCTCCTCCTCCTGACGCGCCTCCGCCCGGACCCCGACGGCGTCCTCTCCCCGGGCAAGGCCCTCCTCGTCGGCATCGCCCAGACGTGCGCGCTCATCCCCGGCATCAGCCGCTCGGGCTCGACCATCTGCACGGCCATCTACCTCAACGTCGACCGGAAGGAGGCGGCGGACTTCTCGTTCCTGATGCTGCTGCCGGTCGTGCTCGGGGCCACGCTCCTCAAGACGCTCGACATGATCGAGGTCGGGATGACGGTCGAGGCGGTGCCGCTGGCGGTCGGGACGCTCGTGGCGTTCGCGTCGGGCATCTTCGCGATCCGGGCGGTCCAGGTGCTCGTGCAGCGCCAGTCGCTCCAGTACTTCGCGTACTACTGCTTCGCCATCGGCATCGCGGGGCTGATCCTCATCTGACCCGGCGGCTGGCGGGTGGCCCGGGGCGGGCAGGATTCCTCAGTCGCTCGACCCCGGAACGAACGGAGGTCGACTGCGCCGGGTGGGCAGGCGACTCCGTCGCTCGCGGTACGCGACGCGCGGAGTCACCGGGCCGCCCGGCCTCCTACCACCAGCCAGATATACCATGTTCGTGCAGAGCCACCAGACGCCGGCGTCCGAGCCGGAGGGCCGCGGCGTTGACCTCTGGATGCGGCGCCAGGTGTCTGAGAAGCTGCTCGGGCGGGGCGGAATCATCGGGCGTCGCTACATCGGAGGGACGGACGCGGATCGAGAGCGCTACGCGAGGTGGGTCGAGCGGTGGGACGCCCCCGACCTCGCGCGGCGCACGGAGATCGCGCGCGCGCTGCAGGGCGGCCCGTCCGACCTCGTCGACCGGAGCAAGGGGTTCGCGACGTTCGAGCCGGGGCGGTTCGCCCACACAACGGAGGTCGTCGAGGCGGCTCGTGCGTTCCTGCGCGACGCGGACCCCGTCCGGGCCAAGGTGGCGCCCGCGAAGCCCCAACTCTATACGCGGCTCCTGCCGCGAGAGGAGGTCACATTGGACTCGCCGTTCCTCCGCTTCGCGCTCCAGCCGGCGGTGCTGGAGGCGATCGCGGCCTACATGGGCGCCGTCCCCATCCTCCACGATGTCGACCTCTGGTACTCCGTGAGTCCCAACACCGACTCGTTCACGAACAGCCAGCTCTACCACTGCGATTGGGAGGGGCTAACGCAAGTCCGCCTGCTCGTCTACGTCAACGAGGTGAAGCCCACCGACGGTCCGTTCGTCGTCGTCGAAGCCGAGCGGTCGAAGGAGGTCCGAGAGCGGGTGGGGTACACGTTCTTCCGGGACGGCGCCGACCAGTACGGTCGTGTGCCGGATGAGGAGGTCTACGCGGTCGTCGACGAGGGGCAGACGCACCAACTCGACGGTCCGGAGGGGACGGTCGTCGTCGTGGACACCGCGCGGTGTCTCCATTACGGCAGCCGGGTCGAGCGCGACGCGTCGAGGACGTTGTTCGCTTGCCAGTTCCTCGCGCCCACGTCGTTCGTGCGCCCCCTTCGCCCGGACCTCCGCGCGACCTACCGCTCCCTGGCCACGCCCGCCCTCCCCGAGTTGGAGGCGCTCGTGCTCGGTGCGTAGCCCGGTGCGATCCCGGCGTCCGACGGCTAGTCGCCCACGAGCACGTCGTAGATGGCCCGGCTGACCTCGGCGCCGAGGCGGGCGGACTCGGCGTGGTCTTCGAGCCCCTCGGTCAGGATCACGAGGACGTACGGTGCGGCGCCCTCGGGGTAGACGATGGCCGCGTCGTGGTGGATCTCCGTGATCTCGCCCGTCTTGTGCGCCACGCGGACGCCGGCGGGGAGGTCGGCCGGGATCATCTCGTTGAACGCCTGGTCGTCGAGCACGTCGACCATGGCGGCGTCGGCCTCGGGCGAGACGGCGCGGCCGTCGCGGAGCGCCTCCATGAGGGTCGCGAGGGCCCCGGCCGTGGTCCGGTTGTTGAGGCCCGCCTCAAACGCCTTGAGGTCCTCGACGCCCCGCAGCACGCGCATCCCGGGGGCGCCCAGTCGGACGGCCGTCGCCTGGACCGAGTCGGCCGTGAGCCGGTCGATGAGGAGGTTCGTGGCCAGGTTCGACGAGGTCGTGATGGCGCGCTCGACGAGGTCGCGGAACGGGACGTCCTGCCCGAGGCGCGAGTAGAGCGCGTCGTCGGAGTCGTCGGTGATGGCGAACTCGGAGCCGTCGACGATCGAGCGGAACCGGTTCTCGACGCGGACCGGATCGTCCCAGGCTCGGAGGCCGGTCTCGACCTGGCGGAACGCCTCGATCATGACGGGCACCTTCATCGTCGAGGCCGCGTGAAACGGGCGGTCGGCGTTGCGGCCGTAGGCGACGGTGTCGCCGGGCGCGGCGCGGCGGACGACCACGGCGACCGTCGCCGCGGGGTGGCGGGCGAGGACGCCCTCGACGGCCTCGGCGAGCGGGGCGAACTCGGACACGGACGGGGGGGCGGCGCTCCGGCAGCCGGCGAGGACCGCCAGCGCCGCGAACGCCCAGAGACGGACGGTGGGCATCGACGTACGATACGGCCGAGTCCGGACTTCGGGGCGCTAGATCCGGCCGGAGACCTGGGTCTCGAGCCAGCGCGGGAGCGGGTCGCGCTGCGGGTAGATCTGCGCGCGGGCGGAGTAGTCCTCGACGTCGGTCGGTTGCACGAGGATCTGGCTGAAGTCGGCCCGGCCCGAGGCGCTCGAGATCGTCATGACGACGCCCTCTTGTTCGTTGCGGATCGACTCGACGCGGATGCCGGTCTGGTTGAACGAGTCGTCGAGGGCGGCGACCACGTCCGCCGGCTCGCCGTGGAAGTAGGTCCACTCGAACGGGTCGGGCAGGCCGTAGGCCTCGTCGATGGAGGCGCCGGAGCAGGCGCTGAGGGTCAGGGCGAGGGCGACGGCGGCGAGGGTACGCATGGCAGGGGTGAGCGTTGGGGGTGTCAACGGACCGTGCCGCGCCTCGGTGCCCCGGGGTGTCGAGGGAAGAGGGATTTGCCCAGGCACACCGCCGAGGCCGGGCACGTCGACGTGAACTCGCTCGCTCGGCGGACCGCGGCGGGCACGTCGGCGCGGTCGAGCGGCACCCAGCCTCGGCCCTCGAAGAACAGGGCAGCCGTAGTCGTGAGGAGCACGAGCCGGCGGAGCCCGGCGTCACGCGCTCGCGCTTCGGCCGCCTCGGTCAGCCGGCCGCCGAGGCCGGCCCCCCTGGCCTCGGGCGCCACGGCGAGCGAGCGGAACAGTCCGGCCTCTCCGTACGGTTCGACCGCCACGCACCCTACGACGGCGCCTCCACCGCTCGCCACGAGGAAGCGGTCGATGTGGTCCTCTTGCAGGTCAGCGGTTGGGAGGGAGGCCGCGTCGAGGAGAGCGCGGATCGCTGGCCAGTCGTCTGGGGCGGCGGGGGAGAGGGTCTGGGTCATGGGCCGAACTCGGCGTCGAGCCACGCCGCGATCTCGTCGCGGACGGACCGGAAGGCGGCCCGCCGCTCGTCGTCGGAGCCCTCGACGGCGGACGGGTCGCGGAACGCGCGGTGGACATTTCGGTCACGGGCCGGGACGTACGGACAGGCCTCGCGGGCGTTGTCGCAGACGGTCACGACGACGTCGAACGCTCGGCCGCCCAGGTCGTCGATCGTCTTGGAGGTCTGGCCGCTCGGGTCGATGCCGGCCTCGCGTAGCGCCTCGGCCGCGAGCGGGTGGACGCCCCGCGCGACGGTCCCGGCGCTGAACGCCTCGTAGCGGTCGCCGTGGCGGTCCCGGAGGAGGCCCTCGGCGAGCTGGGACCGCGCCGAGTTGTGGGTGCAGACGAAAAGGACGGACGTCCGGACGGGGTCAGCAGCAGTCATCGGCGCAGCAGGAGTCGAGGCCGTCGAAGAAGGCGCCGAGGTGGGCGGAGACGGCCGTGAGGGCGTCGGCGTCGAGGCAGTAGCAGGAGCGGGGGCCGTCGGCGGTGCCCTGGATCAGGCCGGCCTCGCGGAGCACCTTGAGGTGCTGCGAGACCGTCGACTGGGCGAGCCCGACGACCTCGACAACCTCGCCGCACACGCACTCGCCCCGCGCGCCGAGCGTGCGGAGGATGGCGAGCCGGGCGGGGTGCGCGAGGGCCTTGGCCCAGGTCGCGAGGTCGGCGTCGGACGTGGTGTCGGTCATGCAGGTCGGGCACGCAGGTCGGGCACGGCGGCGAGCAGGGCCCGCCGCCGCGCGGAGGCTAGCAGCACCCGCCGCCGCAATCGCAGTCGGGGTCGGAGCAGGTGCAGTGGGAGAGGGTCGTGGGGAGCATGGGGTAGGGGGTGGGTGGAACAGCATTATCGTCGATCGACGATAAACGATAGGGCACAGACTGATCGATGTCAAGCCCCGGCCGAAAGGGCGACGCGAGGTCGCCCCGTCGGGGTGGGGCGCCCCGGTGGCAGGGAGGGGGGCCCTTGGCGGACCGTGGTGACATGGCGCGTAGCCCAAACTGCCGCCCCCGAGCACCACGACGTGGACGCCAGGCCCCGGTGCGACCTGCAAGCCAGCAGGAGGCGTGGGGTACGCGTTCGTCTCGTCAGGCCGCCGCCCGCTCTTGGTCGGCGTACTGCAATTCGTACAAACGTCGGTACAGCCCATCCTGCGCCAGGAGCGCCTGGTGGTCGCCCCGCTCGCGGACCTCGCCCTTGTGGAGCACGAGGATCTGGTCGGCGTGCTGGACCGTCGAGAGCCGGTGGGCGACGACGAGCGCCGTTCGCCCCTCCATGAGCACGTCGACCGCTTGCTGGACCATCTCCTCGGTCTCGGTGTCGACCGACGACGTGGCCTCGTCGAGGACGAGGACGGCGGGGTCGTAGAGGAGCGCGCGGACGAACGAGAGGAGCTGGCGCTGGCCGAGCGAGAGCGACGCGCCCCGCTCGCCGACCTCGGCGTCGTAGCCCTCCGGCAGCCGGTCGACGAACCGGTCGGCCCCGACGAGGCGGCCCGCCTCGGTGATCCGCTCGCGGGAGACGTCGGGGTCGCCGAGCGTGACGTTCTCAGCGATCGAGCCCGAGAACAGGAAGACGTCCTGGAGCACGAGCCCGACCTGCCGCCGGAGCTCCGCGAGCGGGAGGTCCTTCACGTCGACGCCGTCGATGGTGATGCGCCCCCGCTGCGGCTCGTAGAACCGGAGGAGGAGCGAGAGGATCGTCGTCTTGCCCGAGCCGGTCGCGCCGACGAGCGCCAGCGTCTGTCCCGGCTCACACACGAACGAGACGTCGCGGAGGACCCAGTTCCACTCGGGCTCCGTGGCGTCCGTCGCTTCCTCCGCAGGCAGGCGCTCGTAGGCGAACCAGACGTCCTCGAAGGCGATGCGCCCGGCGGCGCGGCCGTCGGGGAGGCGCGTCGGCGCCTCCGGCTCGGGGAGCGACTGGTCGTCGTCGAGGAGGTCGAACACGCGCTCCGAGGCGGCGAAGGCGGCCTGAATCGAGTTGAGCTGGTCGCTCAGGTTGCGGACCGGCTCGAAGAACATCCGGACGTACTGCACGAACGCGATGAGCGTCCCGACCGTGAGCGCCTCGCGCATGGCCTCCGTCCCGCCGAACCAGATCACGAGCGCCAGCGCCGCCGACGCGATGATGTCGACGACGGGGTAGAAGAGGGCGTAGTAGTAGACCGTCTGGACGTGGGCGTCGCGGTGGGCCTCGTTGACGGCCTCGAACCGGCGCTGCTCCTCGGCCTCGCGCCCGAAGATCTGGACCACGCTCATGCCCGTCACGTGCTCCTGGAGGAACGCGTTGAGCCGGCCGACCTGCTTCCGGGTCTCGCGGTAGGCCTCCCGCATCTTCCGCCGGAACACCTCCGTCGCGAGGACCATCGGCGGGAGGGCCAGGAGCGCGACGATGCCGAGCTCGAGGTCGAGCGACAGCATGAAGTAGCCGATGAACACGACCCGGGCGAGGTCGCCGAGCATGGTCACGGCGCCGGCCGACAGGAGGTCGGCGAGGGCCTCGATGTCGCTCGTGGCCCGCGTGATGAGCGTGCCGATGGGCGTTTTGTCGAAGAACGCCAGCCGCTGGCGCTCGATGAACCGGAAGACGCGCGTGCGGAGGTCATAGAGCGCGTGCTGCCCGACCCACTGGGTGAGGTACCCGAGCGCGAAGTACGCGATGCCCTCGGCTACGAGGACGCCCGCGATGAGGCCGACGATCCGCATGAGCCCGGGCACGTCGCCGGGCAGGATGAAGTCGTCGACGGCCTGCTGGACGAGGCGGGGGCGGAGCGGGCCGAGGAACGCGACGGTGAACGTCAGCGCGAGGGCCGCGGCGACGTGCCAGCGGTAAGGCCAGAGGAGGGCGCCGAGGCGTCGGGCGAGGCCCTTCGGCGGGCGCCAGGTCTGGGGGGAGGAATCGGCCACGAGGCAAGCTACCCCGCCGCCGTCGCCTACGGTTCCGCGCGGCTCGGCCCCCGGCCGGCGATCCGCCTCCCTCGTGCCGGGCGGTCAACCTTCCGGCATGGACGTGATCGACCTCGCCGTGCTGGCGGAGCGCGCGCTCGACCCGCTCGGCCGGTTCGACGTGCAGGAGGTGCTGGCCGCCCGCCTCGGCCGCCGCGCCTTCCGGATGCTCACCGATACCCCAGCGTCGACGGGACGTTACCGGGTCGTCACTGGACATGGCTCCGCCCGCCTCGGCGCCGAGGCGGGCGGAGCCGGCGCGCTGCCGCTACCGGCGGACCTCGTAGCGCTGGAGCTCCTCGGCGGCCTGCGTGTTCGGAAACACCTCCCGCGCCTCGGCGACGAGCGGTGCCGGGTCGGCGTAGCGGGCGGAGAAGTGCGTGAGGAGCAGCTTCTTGGCGCCGGCGTCGCGGGCGACCTCGGCGGCCTGCCGGGCCGTCGAGTGGCCGACGTCGGCGGCCCGCGCGCCGTGCTCCTCGGTGAACGTGGCCTCGTGGAGCACGAGGTCGACGCCCTCGGCCAGGAGCCGGCCGTTCTCGCAGGGCGTCGTGTCGAGGACGTAGGCGAACGCGCCGCCCGGCCGCGGCGGCCCGACCAGCCCGTCCGGCTCGACCACCGTTCCGTCGGCGAGCGTGACGGCCTCGCGCCGCTTGAGCGCCTCGAACTGCCATCCCTCCGTGATGCCCGCCGCCCGCGCCGCCTCGCCGTCGACCGAGCCCGGCCGCGTTTTTTCCTGGTACCGGAAGCCGGCGCAGAACACGCGGTGCTCGATGGGCCGCGCCTCAATCGTCACGGCGTCGTCCTCGAACACGACCTCGTGCTCGAAGTCCTCGGACAGCTCGCGGTAGGTCACGTCGAACGGGAGCCAGTCGTTCTTGAGCCCCGGCATGGCGCTCATGACGTCCCGGAGCCCGGTCGGGCCGACGATCGTGAGCGGGTCGGTCCGCTCGAGAAGCGCGAGCGTCGTCACGAGGCCGGGGAGGCCGTAGAGGTGGTCGCCGTGGAGGTGCGTGATGCAGATGGCGTCGAGCGGCCCCCGCGCGAGCCCGCCGCGGACGAGCTGGAGCTGGGTCCCCTCGCCGCAGTCGAACAGGACGTTCCGGCCCTCGCGGCGGACGAGCGCGCCGGCGAGGTGCCGCGTGCGGGTAGGGATGGCGGAGCCGACCCCGAGGGGGATCACGTCGAACACGATGGACAAAGCAGTGGGGAGGGGCGGCCGTCAACCCACGTCGCCCGCCGGTGTTCGGGGGCTGGTCGTGGGTTGACGGCGGTATGGAGGCGTCCTGCTCCCGTCTCAGGCAGTCGGTCGAACCACCGAGGCGGGCAGGGGTGGCCTGCCTCGGTAAAAGCGTCCTCCCGTGGTCCCCGGCCCGTCGCCGGTGGTCAGCGCGTCCCGCGCGTTCAGTACAATGACGTGTTGAACGCCGGCCGGTGCGTCTTGGAGACGGCGTGGTCCTCACCGAGCGTCTGGAAGAGAGCGACCGCCAGCTTTCGGGCGCCGTCGTCGTCGTAGTAACGGTCGGCGCGGATGGCGTCGATGAGGCGGGCGAGCGTGGCGTCGAGGTCGCCGGACTGGAGCCCGCGGAGGGCGTCGGCGACGGGCTCGCGGGCGGGGCCGTCAGGGAGCGCGGCCGGGTCGCGGTCGAGGGCGTCGAGGACCGTGCGGACCGCCTCGCCCTCGGGCGTGTGGAGATCGCCGACGAGGTCGCGTGCGCGGGAGCCGTCGTCGAACACGAGGAGGCGGGCGAGGCGGGTACGGGCCGCCGTGGCCCAGCCGGCCGCCTCCGCCTCGGGGTCGGCGAGAGCCGCCTCGAACTCCGCGCGGGCCGTGTCCCGGTCGCCGGCCTCCCACGCGGCCTCGGCGGCTTTCGCGTGCTTGCGAGCGGGGGACGGGAGGTGCTCGTCGAGCCACTGGCGGAGGACGTGCTCGGGGAGCGCCCCCGTGAACTCGGCCGCCACGGCGCCGTCGACGAACAGCTTGACGGCCGGAATGCCGCGGATGCCGAACTGCTGCATCAGCCCCGGTGCCTCGTCCGTGTTGACCTTTGCGAGCGTCCACCGGCCGCCGGCCTCGGCGGCGAGCGTCTCCAAGATCGGCCCGAGCACGCGACAGGGGCCGCACCACGGCGCCCAGAAGTCCACGAGGACGGGCCGCTCACGGCTGGCCTCGACGACGTCGGTCTGGAAATCGAGCGGGGGGCTCGCGGGCGCGTTCATGGTGTCGAGAAAGGGGGAATAGGGGAGCTCGGCCGGCACACGGCCACCTCGGCGCGGTAGGCTGGCGTGTCACGGACGCTCCCATTCCCGGTTCCCATGCGCCTCCCGCTCCTCCTCGCCCTCGCGGGCCTCACGATTCTCGCCGGCTGCCAGACCGCCAACACGCGGCTGGCGGAGGACACGGAAGCGGCCGTCGCGGCCGCCCAGGCCGACCAGCCCATCACCGGCGCGCCGACCCCCGCCGACGACGGCCCCGACTACGTCGCCTCCGCCGACAGCCTCCGGTTCCCGGGCGAGGTCCACCTCCGCAACGTCCGCCAGCTCACGTTCGGCGGCAACAACGCCGAGGCCTACTGGAGCCCCGACGGCGCCGCGCTCATCTTCCAGAGCGACTGGGACGCGATCAACCCCCAGGGCTGCGACCAGCAGTTCGTGATGTCCGTCGCCGAGGGCGCCGGGCGCGACGGCGACGGCGCCGAGCTCGTCTCCACGGGCCGCGGCCGGACGACCTGCGGCTACTTCCTCTCGGACGACCGGATCGTCTACGCCTCGACGCACCCCGGCGGCGACGCCTGCCCCGTCACGGCCGCGTCGCAGACCGGCCGCTACGTCTGGGACATCTTCCCCAGCTACGACATCTACGTCGCCGACGCCGACGGCCGGAACCTGGAGGTCCTGATCGGCGGCGAGGGCTACGACGCGGAGGCGACCGTCAGCCCCGACGGCCGGTACGTGATCTTCACCTCGACGCGCTCCGGCGACCTCGAGCTCTGGCGCTACGACACGGGGACGGGCGACCTCCTCCAGCTCACCGACACGCTGGGCTACGACGGCGGGGCCTTCTTCTCGCCCGACGGCTCGAAGATCGTCTGGCGCGCCTCCCGCCCGACCGGCGCCGACGCCGAGTCCTACCGCGCGCTCCTCGCGCAGGACGCCGTCCAGCCCGGCGCGCTCAACCTGTTCGTCGCCGATGCCGACGGCTCGAACGCCCGCCAGGTGACCGACCTCCCGGGCGCCAACTGGGCCCCGTTCTTCCACCCGTCGGGCGAGCGGATCCTCTTCGCCTCGAACCACCACACGCTCGCCGAGGGCGGCCGCGAGTTCGACCTGTTCCTCGTCGGCCTCGACGGAGGCGCCCCTGAGCGCGTCACGTTCTCCGGCACGTTCGACGCCTTCCCGATGTTCTCGCCCGACGGCACGCGCCTCGTGTTCGCCTCGAACCGCCGCGGCGACCGCGCCGACAGCCGCGACACGAACGTCTTCGTCGCCGACTGGGTCGAGAACCCGACCGAGGCCGACCGCCTGTTCGGCACGGAGTAGCCCGCCTCGGTACCGAGGCGGAAGGGGCGGGAGGTATCCTCGGGGGCTCGCCCAGACCCGTGACGCCCGCCGCCGCCTACCTCCACGTCCTCGCCGCCTTCGCCGACTTCGACGGGCGCGCGTCGCGGGCCGAGCTGTGGGGCTTCGTGCTCGTCCACACGCTCGTGATGGGCGTACTGGTGGTCGCCTCGGCCGTCGTCGGGCGGTGGAGCGGCATGGGGTGGATCGCCGGGAGCGCCGTGGTCGCGCTCTACCTCGCCGTCTCGTTCTTTCCGGCCCTCTCGGCCGTCGCCCGGCGGCTCCACGACACCGGGCGGAGCAGTCTGCTCGTCGCTCTCGGCCTCGTGCCCATCGTCGGGTTGCTTCTGCTCTACTGGCTCGTGCTCCCAGGCGAGCCGGGGCCGAATCGGTACGGTCAGCCGCCTGAATGACGGGAGGGCGCCGAGCAGAAGTCGTCTCTGCTCGGCGCCCATCGGATCCATGGTTCGGCGCTAGATGCCGAACCCGTCGTCCATGCCGCCGCCCTGCTGGGGCTGCTGCGGCTGCTGCGGGCGGTTCTGGTTCGAGCCGAACGTGTACGTCAGCGTGAACGAGGCCTGGCGGATGGCCGGGTCGAACGACGTGTCGCGGAAGACGCGGCCGTCGTTGGTCTCGAACTCGAACTTGGCCAGCCCGAACGGGTCGTTGACGCGGGCCGCGAGCTGGATGCTCTCCGTGATCCGCTGGTTCAGCCCGATCGTCGAGAACGCGAACGCCTTCCGCTCGCCGTCGACCGACGGCTGGGCGCCGTTGTAGAACACGAAGCCCTGGAGGTTCGTCCCGTCGCGGACCTCCCACTGGAGGCTGGCGCGCGCGTTGTGCGACAGGGCCGAGACTTCGTCCGTGCCCGGCGTCGCGTCGGCGAGGACGGCCTGGTAGACGCTGCCCGACACGAACCCGCGGAGCGGGCCGAACTGCCCGAAGAACGTGAGGTCGGCGCCGTAGTTCGTCTCCGTGTCGAGGTTGGCGATCGTGAATAGGCCGACGCCCGTCTCCGGGTCGGTCGAGACGCGCCGCGTGATGGAGTCGGTCGTCCGGCGGTAGAACGGCGTGAGCGTCGCGAAGAACTTGTACTGGAGCGTGAGCTCGTACGAGTCGGTGTATTCAGGCCGGAGGCCGGGGTTGCCGGTGCGGACGAACGTCGTGTCGGAGAGGTCCGGGAACGGGTTGAGGAAGAACGTCTGCGGCCGCTGGATCCGGCGCGAGTACGAGCCCTTGACGAGCGTGCCCGGCTCGAGGGCGTAGGTCAGGAAAGCGCTCGGGAAGAGGCTCGTGTAGCTCAGCGACGTCTCGGCGTCGGGGTCGATGAACGGGTTGGCCTCCTCGGGGAGCTCCGTGAGCAGGTCGAAGTTGCGCTGGGCGTACTCGGCGCGGAGGCCGACCTGGGCCTGGAACGGCCCGAGCGGGCGGGCGCCCTGGACGTAGGCCGCGACGATCTGGCGGTCGTAGTCGAACGCGTTGGTCTGGTTCGGGTCGATCTCGAGGTCGTCGCGGGTGTCGCCCGAGAGGAACTCGCTGTCGCTGGCGACCCACTCGGCCGAGGCCTTCGTGCCGAGCTCGAGCTTGAGCGGCCCGACCGGCCGCGTGTAGTCGACCTGGAACGAGGCCTCGTCGTTGATCTGGTCCGTCGTCTGCGACTGGACGCCCGTGAGGACGTCGTCGGTGGCCAAGTCGAGGAACAGCCCGAGGCCGCCGTTCTCGAAGTGCGTGTAGCGGGTCTCGATGGCCAGCTCGTGGTCGCTCTGGGCGCCGCCGCCGCCGCGCGAGCCGCCGAAGCCGCCCATCCGCATCCGGCCGCCGCCCGCGTCGCCGCCCGCGCCACCACCGCTGTCCATGGCGTTCTCGAACCGGCGCCGGAAGACGAGCGCGGCGTCGCCGTTGAGCCCGTCGGAGTCGTTGTCGATGTCGCGGAACGTCTCGACCGGGGAGCCCCCGCCGATCGTCCGCTCGAACGTCGTCAGGCCATTCGTCGTGCCGTCGCGGAAGCCGAACGAGCCCTCGGCCGTGAGCGTCGTGCTCTCGCCGAGGTCGTAGGTCGCCGAGCCGTTGAGGAAGTGCGAGCTCTCGTCGTTGCCGCTGTCGCCGAGCTGGTACACGGCGAAGGCCCCGTCGAGCTCGCGCGTCTCGGTCGTGAACGTCGTCTGGCGCTCACCGTAGCGGTAGCCGTACTGGAGGTTCGTGTCCCAGGCCCCCGACTGGTAGGAGAGGTTCGCGCCGAGCTGGCCCGAGAGCTCGGTCCCGCCGCCGAACGTGAGGCCGCCGGAGAGGCCGCGGTCGGTCCCCTCCACGAGCACGATGTTGATGATCCCGCCCATCCCGTCGGGCTCGTACTTCGCCGACGGGTTCGGGATGACCTCGACGCGCTCGACCTTCTCGGCCGGGATCTGGCGGAGGAGCGCCGCGAGGAAGGCCCCCCGCACCGGGACGGGCCGCCCGTCGATCTGGATCACGACGTTCTGGTTGCCCCGCAGCGAGATGTTGCCGTCCGTGTCGACCTCGAGCGAGGGGAGCGTCTGGAGCGTCTCGATGGCGCTCCCGCCCGCCGTCACGGCCTGCTCCTGGACGTTGTAGACCGTCCGGTCGGCCTGCTGCTCGACGAACTCGCGCCGCGCCGTGACCTCGGCCTCGCCGAGCACCTCGGCGCCCTCACTCAGCCGGACCTCTCCGAGAGCCGTCGGCGCCCCGGCCGCGACCTCGAAGGCTTCGAGCGGGCGCATGTCGTAGCCGATGAAGCTGACGCGGGCGACGTACCGGCCCGGCCGGACGGGGTCGATCGACACGGCCCCGTCGACATCCGCGGCACCGCCGGTGGCAAACGACGTGTCGGGCAGCGCGTAGAGGGCGAGCGTGGCCTGCGGGAGCGGGGCGCCCGTGGCGTCGTCGACGATGGTGGCCGTGACGGCGCCTTGGGGGCGAGCGCCGGGCTGAGCGAACGCGGGCGCGGCGATCAGCAAGGCCAGCAGGAGGGGGGGGTACCGGAGGGACATGGGGGACGCGGGGGAGTCTGGCCTCCAACGGGAGCACCGTTAGAGAGTTGTGTCGATCGAGGTTGGTTGCACTTCGCTGTCGCGAACGGCACGGCGGGTGAGGCGAGGTGCAGAGCGCTCGGCGGATCGCCCTACGGGGGCGGTGGCCGACGGTTGCGTGGAGGTCGCGCCGCGAAGGAACGGCCAGTTGCAGGACCGCGCACAAGAGAGAGGTGGAAAGAAACGAGGGATATGGAAAGGTGGGGCGTGGGGAAGAGGAGCGCCATGACCCATTCGTGGCGGACCGGCTGAGGGTTCGCCGAGGGCCGCTGGAGGCGTGGGTGCCGGCCGGCGCGCGGCCATAGCTTGGCATCTCCCTCCGGATCCCCCCGTCCGATGCCCGTCCGCCTGCTGATCGTGTTCGCCTTGGTCGGGCTCGCCGGGTGCGTGCCGTACACCGTCGGGTCGACCCCGGCGACCGTCGCCCCGCGCGAAATCGAGCCGAGCGCGATGCTCCAGATCGCCTCCGGGCGCCGCGACCTCGACCGCGACGACGAGCCGGGCGGCGCGGCTCTGATGCTCGGCAACGAGGCCCGCCTCGGGCTCGACGAGCGGTCCGACGTCGGCGTCCGCCTGATCGGCCTCGGCAGCCTCACGGCGACCTACAAGCGACGGCTCACGGGCCCGATCCGAGGGGACGCCGGGACATCGCTGATCGTGGGGGCGGGCGTGATCGGCGCGAGCCACCTCCACCTCGAGGCCACCGTCGTCGCGTCGCCCGGCCCCATCGATGGCGCCCCGCGCGTGGTGCCGTACGGCGCGCTCCGGCTCCAGGACCTCACGCCGTTCTCCGGCGACGCGCTCGACACGACGCCGGCGCTCGGCCTCGTCGTGGGCGGCCGGTTCGGGTGGCCGGACCTCGCCGTCAGCCCCGAGATCGGCGTGTTCTACAGTCCCTCGCCGCTGGCTGGCGACGACGACGTCATTGTGGTCCCGTCGGTGACGGTCCGGGGCGACCGACTCCGAAAGGCGCTCGGCCTCTGACGTCGTCCGCCTCGGGCACTTTCCGGCCGGGCTCGGCGTCGACGCTGCGCCCTTTCCTCCCCCCGACATGGACGTCCCCGCCGCGCTCCAACCGTACGTCCGCACCGCGTGGCTGCCCGAGACCGCCGAGGAGGACGGCCCGCGTACGGCCTCGAAGCTCGGTGGCACGGCCTGGATCCCCGCCGACGAGACGTGGCCGGCGTGCCCGAACTGCGGCCGGTCGCTCCAACTCCTCCTCCAACTAAACCCCGACGACCTGCCCGAGGCGGTCCGGGGCGAGGTCGGCGAGGGGCTCGTCCAGCTCTTCTACTGCACGTCGCAGGACCCGCTCTGCGAGGTCGACTGCGAGGCGTTCTTCCCGTTTTCGGCCTCCGTCGTCGCTCGCCGCGTGGTCCCCGACGGGGAGGGGAGCGAGGCCGTCCCGGACCTCGCCGACCCGTTCCCGCCGCGTCGCGTGGTCGGCTGGCGGCCCGTCGACGACCTCCCGGTGCCGGAGGACGCGCCGGAGCTGAGCCTGCCGGACGAGGTCTGGGACGAGGTGTATCGGCACGGCCTCGTCGAGCGCGACAAGCTCGCGGGGTGGCCCACCTGGATCCAGGGGCCGGAGCGCCCGGCGTGCCCGCGCTGCGGGACGGAGATGCGGGTCGTCTTCCAGATCGTGTCCGACGACACGCTGCCCATCCTCTTCGGTGACATGGGGACGGGCCACCTCACGCGGTGCCCCGAGCACGCGGACGTGCTCACCTTCGGCTGGGCCTGCACGTGAGCCGGCCCCACTCCGGCGCTGCTGACTCGTAAGGACTCCCCACGCCGTCGGCGCCGGGGGCTCCTAGCTTGCGGCCTCCCCCTGAGACCCATGACGACGCTCGACACGCTCCGCCCGCTCCTCGACCGCCGGATCCTCGTCCTCGACGGGGCCATGGGCACCATGATCCAGCGCGCCGGGATCACCGAGGCCGACATCCGGGGGGACCGGTTCGCCGACTGGCCCGGGTCCCTGGCCGGCGCCAACGACCTCCTCTGCCTCACGCAGCCCGACGTCATCGCCGGCATCCACCGCCAGTACTTCGCCGCCGGCGCCGACGTCGCCTCGACGAACACGTTCAACGCCCAGGCCATCTCGCTGGCGGACTACGACCTCTCGGACCTCGCCTACGAGCTCAACGTCGCCGCCGCCCGCCTCGCCCGCGACGCCGCCGAGGCGGCCTCGACCGACGACCGGCCGCGGTTCGTCGCCGGCTCGATCGGGCCGATGAACCGGACGCTCTCGCTCTCGCCCGACGTCGAGGACCCCGGCTTCCGGGCCGTCACCTTCGACGAGGTGAAGGACGCCTACGCGACCCAGATCCGCGGGCTCGTCGACGGCGGGGCCGACGTGCTCCTGGTCGAGACCATCTTCGACACGCTCAACGCGAAGGCGGCCGTCGTCGCCCTCCGCGAGCACCGCCGCGCGACCGGGAGCCTTCCGCCGGTCATGATCTCGGGCACCATCGTCGACCAGTCGGGGCGGACGCTCGTGGGGCAGACCGTCGAGGCGTTCCACACGTCGCTGGCCCACGCGCCGGAGCTCCTGTCGTTCGGGCTCAACTGCGCGCTGGGGAGCGCCCAGATGCGGCCGTTCCTGGAGGAGCTGGCCGCCGCGACGCCGGCCTACGTCAGCCTCTACCCGAACGCCGGGCTGCCGAACGAGCTCGGCGGCTACGACGAGGGGCCGGCCTTCATGGCCGAGCAGGCCCGCGCCTATGCCGAGGAGGGCCTCCTCAACCTCGTCGGCGGGTGCTGCGGGACGACGCCCGACCACATCGCCGCCATCGCCGAGGCCGTCCGGGACCTCCCGCCTCGGGTGGCCTCCGAGCCGACCCGGACGTTCCGGGCGGCCGGGCTCGAGACGCTCACGATCCGCCCCGAGACCAACTTCGTCAACGTCGGCGAGCGGACGAACGTGACGGGCTCCCGCCGCTTCGCCCGGCTCATCAAGGAGGACGACTACGACGAGGCCCTGAGCGTCGCGGCGCAGCAGGTCGAGGCTGGCGCGCAGATGGTCGACGTGAACATGGACGAGGGGATGCTCGACAGCGCCGCGGCCATGCAGCGGTTCCTGCTCCTCGCGATGGCCGAGCCCGACATCGCCCGCGTCCCGGTCGTCGTCGACTCGTCGAAGTGGGACGTCATCGAGGCCGGGCTGAAGTGCGTGCCCGGCAAGCCGGTCGTCAACTCGATCTCGATGAAGGAGGGCGAGGACGCCTTCCGCCAGCAGGCCGAGCGGGCGCGCGACTACGGCGCCGCCGTCATCGTGATGGCCTTCGACGAGGACGGCCAGGCCGACACGCTGGAGCGCCGGATCGAGGTGTGCCAGCGGGCCTACCGGATTCTGACCGAGGAGGTCGGCGTGCCGCCCGAGGACGTCGTCTTCGACCCGAACATCTTCGCCGTCGCGACGGGCCTTGAGGAGCACCGCCGCTACGCGATCGACTTTCTCGAGGCGACGCGGTGGATCAAGGAGCACCTGCCCCACGCGCGCGTCTCGGGCGGCGTCTCGAACCTCTCGTTCTCGTTCCGCGGCAACGAGCCCGTCCGCGAGGCGATGCATTCGGCGTTCCTCTACCACGCGGTCCAGGCCGGGATGGACATGGGGATCGTCAACGCCGGCCAGCTGGCGGTCTACGACGACCTCGACCCCGAGCTGAAGGAGGCCGTCGAGGACGTCCTCTTCGACCGCCGCGACGACGCGACCGAGCGCCTCGTCGACCTCGCCGAGTCCTACCGCCAACCGGACGCCGCCGCGGAGGCCAAGACGGCCGCGTGGCGCGACGCGCCGGTCGAGGAGCGCCTGAGCCACGCGCTCGTCAAGGGCATCACGGACCACATCGAGGCCGACACGGAGGAGGCCCGCCAGCAGTTCGACCGCCCGCTCGACGTGATCGAGGGGCCGCTGATGGCCGGCATGAACCGCGTCGGCGACCTGTTCGGGTCGGGCAAGATGTTCCTCCCGCAGGTCGTCAAGAGCGCCCGCGTGATGAAGCGGGCCGTGGCGTACCTCACGCCCTACATCGAGGCCGAGCAGGTCGAGGCGAAGGCCCGGACGAAGGTGCTCATGGCGACCGTCAAGGGCGACGTCCACGACATCGGCAAGAACATCGTCGGCGTCGTCCTCGGGTGCAACGGGTACGACGTGATCGACCTCGGGGTGATGGTCCCGTCGCAGACGATCCTCGACGCCGCGCGCGAGCACGCCGTCGACGCGATCGGGCTGAGCGGGCTCATCACGCCGTCGCTCGACGAGATGGTCCACGTGGCGAAGGAGATGGAGCGGGCTGGGCTCAAGCTCCCGCTCCTCATCGGCGGGGCCACGACGTCGAAGCTCCACACAGCCGTGAAGGTGGCGCCGCACTATTCGGGCCCGGCCGTCCACGTGCTCGACGCGTCGAAGTCGGTCCCGGCCGTGTCGTCGCTCGTGGGGGAGGGCCGCGACGCCTACGCGAAGGGCGTGGCCGACGAGTACGCCGACGTTCGCGAGCGCTACGCCGCCCGCCAGCGGACGCAGACGATTCTTTCGATCGGGGAGGCGCGCGCCAACGCTCAGCGGGTCGAGTTCACCGACCTCCCCGTGCCGCACGACCTCGGCGTCCACCCGGTCGAGGCGAGCGTCGGCGAGCTCCGCTCGTGGATCGACTGGGGGCCGTTCTTCATCGCCTGGGAGATGCGGGGCTCGTACCCGCAGATCTTCGACGACCCCGACAAGGGCGAGACGGCCCGCAAGCTCTACGACGACGCGCAGGCGCTGCTCGACGAGATCGAGCGCGACGGGCGCCTCACGCCCAAGGCCGTCTTCGGCCTGTTCCCGGCCCGCGCCGACGGCGACGACCTCCGCCTCGACACCGAGGCGGGCGAGGTCGCGCTCCACACGCTCCGCCAGCAAACGCAGAAGACGCCCGGCAAGCCCAACCGCGCGCTGTCCGATTTCGTCGCGCCCGAGGGCGACCACCTCGGCGCGTTCGTCGTGACGATCCACGGCGCCGAGGCGCTGGCGGCCGAGGCCCGCGCCGCGCACGACGACTACCGCGCCATCCTGGCCCAGTCGCTCGCCGACCGGCTGGCGGAGGCCCTCGCCGAGTGGTTGCATGCTCACGTTCGTCGCGAGGCCTGGGGCTACGCGCCCGACGAGGACCTGTCGGACAAGGAGATCCTCCGCGAGCGCTACCGCGGCATCCGACCGGCACCGGGCTACCCGGCCCAGCCTGACCACACCGAGAAGGTCACGATCTTCGACCTCCTGGACGCCGATCACCACACGGGCGCCGGCCTCACCGAGCACCTCGCCATGACGCCGCCCGCGACCGTCTGCGGCATCTACTTCGCGCACCCCGACGCGTCCTACTTCAACGTCGGCCCGCTGGGGCGCGACCAGGTCGAAGACTACGCGGCACGGAAGGGGATGTCGGTCGAAGCGATCGAGCGGTGGCTCTCACCGGTCCTCGCCTACGAACCGACGGAGGACTCCGGCCGTACCCTGCCGGCCCAAGCCGCTTGAGATCATGGCGTTCGCCTACCTCGTACTCCTCGTACTGACCACCTGGTTTGTCGTCGGCTTCGCCGTGATTGTGCGCCGTAGGGCGTGGCGGGTCGCCGCGACCTCGGTGCTTCTGGGTCTCCTCACCGCCGTCGGGTGGATTCCGTGGCTCCGGGGGCGGGTTGGGGCGCGGCTCGAACGGCTCGCCGAGCGCCCATGACCCCGATTGACCTCGCCGCCAAGCTCTCGCAGTTCGACGCGACGTGGACGCCCCACGTCGTCGCCGATCTCAACGGCCAGCAGGTCAAGCTGGCGAAGCTCGAGGGCGCCTTCGTGTGGCACGACCACGCCGACGAGGACGAGCTGTTCTGGGTCGTCTCGGGGCGCCTCCGGATCGAGTTCCGCGACGCGCCCGACGCCGTGCTCGGGCCGGGCCAGATCGTGGTCGTCCCGCGTGGCGTCGAGCACCGGCCGGTGGCGGAGCCGACCGCCGAGGTGGTCCTGTTCGAACCCGCGACGACGAAGCACACCGGCGACGTCGACAGCGAGCGGACGGTCCGCGACCTCCCCAGGCTCTAGGGAATCGCCTTGGGTGGGTCTGCGACCTTCCCGTGCCTAAGGTCGCCCAGGGACCGACCGATACCGGAGGGGATCCGACCCTGAGATGCGCCTCCTCGTCCTCGCCGTTCTCCTGCCCGCGCTCGGCGCGGCGTCATTCTGGGCCCTCACGCAGGGTCCGTTGGCACCGTCGTCGCTCGAGGGGGTCTCGGTAGACTCGCTCCGCGCCGCCGCCGCTACCCTCGCGCCGACTGGCAACGGCCCCGGGTCGTCGTCTGGCGGGCCGCCCGAGCCCGAGCGGCCGCCCATCCAGGTCAACCGCACGCACGAGACGTACGCCGTCACTGGCGAGACGGTCGACGACGTCCTCCGGTCGCTCCTGGACCGAGGCCCCCGCGAAGGGGACGACATCTTCTTCGGACTGACGGAGACCGCGCTCGACGTCCGCTACGATCCGCGTGAGATTTCGGGCGGTTGCATCATCGAAGACACCGAGGTCGACCTCGTGCTCGTCGTCACGCTCCCGGAGTGGATGCCAGCGCCGGGCACCGATCCCGCATTGCTCCGCGATTGGGGCCGGTTCCGGCGGGCCCTCGCGGCGCACGAGGAGCGGCACCAGACGATCGCCCTCGACGGGGCCGAGGCCGCGTACCGCGCGGTCGCCGGGCTCTACCGGGACTCGTGCGAGGAGGCCGTCGCCGAGGCGCGCGGCCGGCTGGAGCGGCTGGGCGTCGAGGCCAGCGCGGCCCACCGGCGCTACGACGCCGACACGAACCACGGGCGGAAAGAGGGCGCCGCGTGGCCGGTCCCGTAGTCGGGGTTATTCGAACCGGGAGAAGTCGGGTGCGCGCTTCTCGAAGAACGCCGTGAACGCCTCCTGCGCCTCGGGCGAGCCGAGGCGCTCGACGAACAGGGCCCCTTCGCGTGCGAATGCCTCGCCGATGGCGTCGGCCGCGTCGTGACGCAGGAGCGCCTTCGTGTGGCGGACCGCGGCCGGCGGCTTCGCGGCGAGCGCGGCGGCCCGCTCGAGGGCGTGCGCCACCGGGTCGTCCACGACAGCGTTGACCAAGCCCAACTCGGCGGCCGTCTCGACCGGGACGGCGTCGCCGAAGAGGAGGAACTCGGCCGCGCGTGCCGGTCCCGCGAGGCGCGGGAAGAGCAGGCTCGACGCGGCCTCCGGCACGAGCCCGAGGTCGACGAACGGCATCTTGAGGACGGCGTCCGGCGCGGCGTAGGCGAGGTCGCAGTGGAGCAGGATCGTCGTCCCGATCCCGATCGCCGGCCCGGCGACGGCGGCGACGAGCGGCTTCGGGAACGTGGCCGCGGCCTGGAGGAACCGGAAGACCGGGCTGTCGGGGCCGGTCGGCGGGTCCATCATGAAGTCGCCGAGGTCGTTGCCGGCCGTGAACACCCCGCCGCGCCCGCTGAGGACGACCACGCGGACGGCGCCGTCGTCGGCGGCCTCGGACAGGAGGTCGGCGAGGCGGCCGTACATGGCGCGCGTGAGGGCGTTCTTCTTCTCGGGCCGGTCCAGCACGAGGTGGAGCACGCGTCCGTCGAGCGTGGCGTCGACGTGGTCCTGGGTCGAGTCGGTCATCGGGAGGGGAGAGGGGCGCTCCGGAAGCTACGGGCGGCCCCGGGCCTTCCCGGAGGTTCACCGAGGGGGGGCGGAGCCTCCCGGCAGGCCCCGCGTATCTTGGCGGCCCCTCGTCCGACTCGCCCATGTCCGTCGCCCTCGCCGCCCCGTCCGCCGCCTCCGTCGACCGCCTCCGCGCCGACGACGCCCCGCTCGCGCTCCAAGCCGCGCTCGTCGTGGGCACGGCCCTCCTGACCGGCCTGCTCGCCCAGTTCGAACTCCGCGTCTACCTCTGGGAGGTCCCTCTCACGCTCCAGTCCATCGCCGTCTACGGCGCCGGGCTCTTCCTCGGCTGGCGGACCGGCGCGCTGGCGATGCTGCTGTACCTCGCGCTCGGGCTTGTCCTCCCGATGTACGCAGGCGGCGGCTCGGGCCTCGACCACCTGCTGGGCGCATCCGTCGGCTACCTCGTCGGGTTCCCGCTCGTGGCGGTCGTGGCCGGGCTCGTGACCGAGCGGAGCCGCGGGGCCGGGCGGAGCGTCCTCGGGCTCCTCGCCGGATCCGTGGTCCTGTTCACGTGCGGCGTCGCCGGGCTCTACGTCGTGGCCGACTACAGCTGGGCCGAGGCCGCCGTCAACGGGTGGCTCAAGTTCGTCCCGTGGGAC
The DNA here is from genome assembly GCF_002283365.1 of Rubrivirga marina. Lineage (NCBI taxonomy): Bacteria > Pseudomonadati > Rhodothermota > Rhodothermia > Rhodothermales > Rubricoccaceae > Rubrivirga > Rubrivirga marina. Next base: position 2,110,619 of record NZ_MQWD01000001.1, read on the forward strand.
CTGACCAAGATCGCGCTCGTGACGTCCCTCTACGCCGCCGCGCGCCGCGCCACCGCCTGAGCGACTCGCCCCATTCTTCGTCCGACGCCCGCCCCAACCGGCGGGCGTCGTGCGTTCGGGGCGGACCGTTCCCCGATGAGGGCTCCGTTACCTGATCCGCCAGCCGGGCGGCCCTCCTTGTGCTCACGCATCCCCCCGACCCCATGCCCTCTCTCCGCGCTCCTCTCTCTGCGACCGTCGCCGCGCTGGCCGTCCTTGGCCTCGGCGCCTGCGACTCTTCCTACGACGACTACTACGAGGAGGACACCTCGCTCCAGGTCTTCGTCGCCGACTTCTCGTTCGACCCCGACGAGTACGACCCGCCGCGCGCCGACGAGGACCTCAAAACGGCGTCGTTCGACTCCCGCGACGCGACGGTCACGCGCGGCAGCCTCGACGACGCGCTGGAACTTGCCGGCGACGGGGCGCTCGTGATGCTCTACATCGACCTCGAGCTGGTCTCCGCGTTCGACGGCGCCGAGGGCAACACGACGTGGTCGGCCCTGCCGCTGTCGCGCTCGTTCGAGGAGCTCGTGCTGGCCACCGATGGGGAGGGCGGAACGTTCGAGATCCCGGTCGTCGGCTACACGGCGTCCTACGAGTACTCGTTCGACAACGACGACCTGTACTTCGACGTCGTCTCGTCGGCCCCGTACACCGACTTCTCGGACGACCCGCGCGTGCTGTTCGACTTCATCGTCCCGCAGCGCGTGGACGGCTCCGGCGACATCGACCTCCGGCTGGTCGTGATCCCAGACGAGCTGTACTACACGAACGCCCGCGCCGGCGCCCGCATCGACCTCCGCGACTACGAGGCCGTCAAGGCCGCCTACAACCTCCCGGACTGATCGGGAGCTCCCGCCTCGGCGTCGAGGCGGGGAGGGCCAGACACGCAGAAGGGGCAAGAGGTGCTGATCCTCTTGCCCCTTCCCATATGCCCCGTGCCACGCGCGAAGCGCGCTAGACCTCGTTCTGCGCCGTCCAGAGCGTGGCGCGCTGGACGAACTCGTTGGTCGTCTCGATGCCCAGCTTCTGCTTGATGTGGACGCGGTGCGTCTCGACCGTCTTGGGCGAGAGCATCATGGCCTCGGCCACCTGCGACGTCGTGAGGCCCTGGCCGAAGTAGCGGAACACCTCGAGCTCCCGGTCGGTGAGGTCGCCCACGGACGACTCGGCGCCGGCGCCGGCCGAGAGGTAGCTCCCCACGACCCGGTCGCGGACGGCGTCGGAGAGGTGGAGCCGGCCGTCGAGGACGGTCCGGATGGCCTCGAGCAGGATCCCCGAGGCCTCCTGCTTGGCGACGTACCCCATGGCCCCGGCCCGGACGGCCCGCTCGGCGTAGACCCGCTCGGGGTACGCCGAGACGACGAGGATCTTGACCTCCGGGTACATCGAGCGGATCTGCTTGGTCAGCTCGATCCCGTCGGACCCGTCGATGGCGATGTCGGCCAGGACGAGGTCGGGCTTGGCCGCCGAGAGGAGGTCGATGGCGTCGGGCCCCGACGACGCCTCGCCGACGACCTCGAGGTCCGGCGCGGAGCGGATGAGCGAGCGGATGCCCTCGCGGGTGATGGGGTGATCCTCGACGAGGAAGACGCGGTGGGTCATGGACGGGCGGTCCTGGGCCGAGTCGCGGCCCTGCTGGTGGCTACAGGAACGGGTGAGCGCCCGTGCGCGCTCAGGGAAAACACGACGGAGCCGTATCGGGGGTTTCCGTAGGGCGCGGCGCGGCGTCTCATTTTCACTCTCGAATGAAACCTGCATCGGGCACGGGCGGAACGACGCGGCCCGTTCGGGGTGCGACAGTCTGCTCTCCTTCGAACCCATGCGCTTCCGCTACGCCGAGTGGGACGACGCGCGCCACGGGACGGCGCGATCGACGTTCGACACGCTCTTCGACCTGTTCCAGCAGCTCCTCTTCCACACCGGCGGCGACGCCGACGAGGCGCTCCAGTGGCTCACGGCCATCGACAAGGAGTACGGGATCACCGACGAGGACATGGGCCTCGGCGACTTTATCGACGAGCTCAAGGACCGCGGCTACATCGACCGCGATGACCAGACGGGCGTCGTGAGCATCACGGCCAAGGCCGAGCGCGGCCTCCGCGAGCGGTCGCTCGAGGAGATCTTCAAGGACCTCCGGAAGGCCGGCCGCGGCGACCACAAGACGCCGTTCTCGGGGATGGGGAGCGAGCGCCAGCCCGAGACCCGGCCCTACACCTTCGGCGACGACGTCCACGACCTCGACGTCACGGGCACGCTCTCGAACGCCTTCCGCCGCGGCGGCATCGACGAGTTCGGGCTGACACAGGACGACTTCCAGGTGTTCGAGACCGACCACCACACGTCGGTGGCGACCGTCCTGATGATCGACCTCAGCCACTCGATGGTGCTCTACGGCGAGGACCGGATCACGCCGGCGCGCAAGACGGCCCTCGCCCTCGCCGAGCTCATCACGACGCGCTACCCTAAGGACACGCTCGACATCGTGGCGTTCGGGAACGAGGCGTGGGAGGTCGAGATGAAGGACCTCCCGTACCTCCAGGTCGGCCCGTACCACACGAACACGCGGGCCGGGCTCGAGCGGGCGCGCGACATCCTCCGGCGCCGGAAGAACCGCAACAAGCAGATCTTCATGGTGACCGACGGGAAACCGTCGTGCCACTTCGTGAACGGCCGGCTCTACCGGAACGCGTACGGGCTCGACCGCCAGATCGTCAACAAGGTGCTCGACGAGGCGGCCATCTGCCGGCGCGAGGGGATCACGATCACGACGTTCATGATCGCCCGCGACCCGTACCTCCAGGACTTCGTCCGCCAGCTGACGGAGGTGAACCACGGCCGCGCCTACTACGCCGGGCTCGACGAGTTGGGCGGGTTCCTGTTCGAGGACTACGTCCGCAACCGCCGCAAGCGGATGCGGTAGCCACCGCGACCCCGCCCACCTCGGTGCCGAGGCGGGCGACCTCACGCGGTCGTCACCCTGCGGGAGCGGGGCGCGGGGCAACTTGGCCGCGTCCTCCGCCCGACCCCGTGATCCGACTCTTCCTGGCCGACATCGACGGCTGTCTCTCCGAGCCGTACGTCCCGTTCGACCTCGACGGGTTCCGCCAACTCCGCGGCTGGGCGACGCGGGCGGAAACGGACGACCGGTACCCCCGCCTCGGCATCTGTTCCGGGCGGAGCTACGCCTACGTCGAGGCCACGTCGCAGGCGCTCGGGCTTCGGGCGCCGGCCCTGTTCGAGAGCGGCGGCGGCCGGTTCGACCTGCCCGACGCGCGCATCACCTGGAACCCCGCGCTGACGCCCGACACCGAGGCCGCGCTCGGGGCCTGCCGCGCGTTCCTCGTCGAGCACGTCGTCCCGCGCTCCGCGACCGTCTCGTTCGACTACGGGAAGCGGTCGCAGGCCGGCATCGTGAGCCCGGTCGTCGGCGAGTGCGAGACGTTTCTGGACGAGGTCGAGGCGTTCGTCGCCGAGCAGACGGTCGCGCTCCACGCCTACCACACGCCGTACTCCATCGACGTCGTGCCGGCGGGGCTGACCAAGGTCCAGGCCCTCCGCTGGCTCGCCGAGGCGGACGGACTGGGGCTCGGCGAACTCGCGTTCATCGGCGACACGAACGGTGACGCGCCGGCCATCGAGGCGGCCGGCCTCGGGTTCGCGCCGTCGAATGGCGTCGACGCGGCGCGAGGGGCGGCCGACGTGGTGACCGAGGGCGCCGTGCTCGACGGCGTGATCGAGGCGTACCGGGCGTGCCTCGCTCGCAACGGCGCCGAGGAATAACCTGGCACGGCGGCCCGTTCGCGTGACGCGGCGGTGGCCGACGTTTGTGAGCGATCCGCGTTGGGACGCCCGTGCCCGTTGCCGATACATTCGATCCGTCCCCCCCGCCCCCGCGATGCGCCAACTCGCCGTCCTGGTCCTCCTCGTCGCCCCCGCGCTCGCCAGCGCCCAGGCGAGCCGTGAGGTCTCGGCCGTGGGGGCGCCCGCGCCCGTCGTCTACGACGTCGACGCCGCGCCGGCCTACTACGTAACCGAGCGCGGCGTGGCGCTCCGCGAGGCGCCGCACGAGAACGCCCGGACGCTCGCGACGCTCCGGACCCGCGACGGCGTCCGCGTCCTCGCCGAGGACGGCGCCCCGGCGGACGGGTTCGCCCACGGTTGGCGGCTCGTGCAGTGGGGCGAGACGCGCGGCTACGTCCGCGCCGGGACGCTCTCGAACGTCTGGATCCGCGTCGACAAGAGCGAGCGGATGACGTACGTCTACCGCGGCGCCGAGCTGCTCCGCGAGTTCCCGGCCGACGTGTCGGTGAGCCCCGAGGACAAGGTCCGGCGATCGGGGCAGGAGGAACTCGAGCACTACCGGATCCCCGAGGGCACGTTCTTCGTGACGCGCCTCAACCCCAACTCGAGCTACTACCGGGCCTTCGTCCTGAGCTACCCCGGCCCCGCTCACGCGCTGCGCGGGGTCCGGGACGGCATCATCACGCAGGCGCAGTACGAGGCCATCGCACGGGCCGACCGGGAGGGCCTGGAGCCACCGATGAACACGGCGCTCGGCGGGCTCATCGAGATCCACGGCCACGGCTCCGGACGCCAGCGGGCGTGGACCCGCGGGTGCGTCGCGCTCCGCAACGTCCACATGGACGAGCTGTGGGCCTACGTCGAGGTCGGCACGCCCGTCGTCATCGAGCCGTAGGACGGGCACGGACAGGGGGCGGGGAGGCCGCGCCGAAGCCGGCGCGAAGTCGCAACACCGGGTTATGGGCCGACGTACCCGCCCGACACGTTCCGTCCGTCCCATGACCGCCCTCCGCTCGGCCGTCCCCACCCTGCTCCTCGCGCTGCTCGCGGTTGCCGCCGGCGGGCCACGCGCCCAGTCCGCCGAGGCCCTCACGCTCGACGCGCCGCTCGGCGACGGGCCGGTCTACCACGTCACGATCGACGGGATGATCGACAACGCGCTCGCGGCCTACGTCGACCGCGCGCTCAGCGACGCCGCCGCCGACTCCGCGGCCGTCGTCGTCTTCCGCATCGACACGTTCGGCGGCCTCCTCGACGCGGCCGACGAGATCCGCAAGGCCATCCTGTCGTCGCCGGTCCCGACGGTCGCCGTGATCGACCGGAACGCGGCCTCGGCAGGCGCCCTCATCGCCTACGCCAACGACAAGATCGTCTTCGTGCCCGGTGCGTCGATGGGCGCCGCGACGGCCGTGAACCAGACCGGCGAGTACGCCCCCGAAAAGATCCAGAGCTACACGCGCGGCCTGATGCGCGCGACGGCCGAGGCGACCGGCCGCGACCCGCAGATCGCCGAGGCCATGGTCGACGAGACCATCGCCGTGCCGGGCGTCAGCGAGGAGGGCGAACTCCTGACCGTTTCGTCGGATGAGGCCCTCCGCCTCGGCATCGCCGACGCCGTCCTCCCGTCCGTCGACGCCGTCGTCGACGCGCTGGGGGCGGAGAGCAACCGACAGGAGGACCACGCGGCGACGCGGGCCGAGCGGGTCCTCCGGTTCCTCGGATCACCGGTCATGGCCTCGCTCCTGCTCATGATGATGATGGGCGGGCTGTACTTCGAGATCCAGACGCCGGGCGTCGGGTTCGCGGGCGCCGTCGCGCTCGTCGGGGCCGCGCTGTTCTTCGCCCCGCACTACCTGCTCGGGCTCGTCGAGAGCTGGGAGATCGCGCTCTTCGCCGTCGGGGTCGGGCTGCTCTTGGTCGAGGTGTTTGTGACGCCGGGGTTCGGCGTGTTCGGGGTCGGCGGGCTCGTGCTCACGCTCGGCGCGCTCCTCATCGCGCTCGTCCCCAACGTCGGGTTCGACTTCCCGACGAACGGCGAGATCGCGCGGGCGACGACGACGCTGGCCGGTGCCCTCGTGCTCCTGGTCCTCTTCGCGATCTCGCTGGGCCGAATGCTCCCACGGTCCGAGCGGTTCAACCGGCTCGTCCTCGCGCCCGACCTGTCGGCCGCGTCCGGCTACACGTCGTCCGACACGCTGGCCGACCTCGTGGGCCTGTCGGGCACGGCGGTCACGAGCCTCCGCCCGTCGGGCACGGCCGAGATCGACGGGCGGCGCGTCGACGTCGTGTCGGAGGGCCCGTTCGTGTCGTCCGGGGCGCGGGTCGAGGTCGTCCGCTCACGCGGCGCCGTCGTCGTCGTCCGTGAGGTTTCTTAGGGGCTTCGGCCCACCGTTCGAATGGAGATCCTGATCCCGATCCTGCTCATCCTCGTCGGCCTCGCGCTCGTGGTCGTCGAGGTGACGGTCGTGCCCGGGCTCAACGTGGTCGGGGTGATCGGCGTGCTGGGGGCGGCGGTCGGGGTGGTCGTGGCGTTCGCCGAGTTCGGCCCGGCCGGCGGGCTCGGCACGCTCGCGGCGACGATCCTCGCGGCCGGCGGCATCGCCTACGTCCTATGGGAGAGCGGGGCCTGGGACCGGTTCGTCCTGTTCGACAGCCTGAGGCGCGACGCCGGCGCGGACGCCGAGGAGACCGAGTCGCGCGCCCGCCTGCTCGGCAAGACGGGCACGGCTCTCACCCCGCTCCGCCCCGGCGGCGTCGCGGACGTCGAGGGCGCCCGCGTCGAGGTCGAGACCGAGGGTGCCTTCGTCGCTGCCGGGAGCCGCGTCCGCGTCGTTGCGCTCGACCGCCGACGGATCCTCGTCCGGCTCGACGAGGTCGCGTAGGTCCCTCGACCTCGATGCCGAGGCGGGGAGCCTGGGGTGAGGCCCGCCCGTAGCTTCGGAGTCCCACCGATCCGATCTCGATGCGTCCGCTGCTCTGCCTCCTCGCCCTCGCCACGCTCGCCGCCTGTTCCGAGCCCGGCCCGCCGGCCACGCCGCCTGAGGGGTGGGTCGAGGCGAGCCCGGCGCGCTGGTACGTGCCGGGGACCGACACGACGGCCGCCTTCCGCGACCTCACCACGCTCGAGGCCATGGGCGTCGCCCGCGACGAGTCCGAGTTCGTCCGCTGGGTCCAGGAGAAGATGACGGACATCTACCGGACCGACCCCGAGACGGTCGATTCGGTCTTCGCCGCCGAGTTCCTCGACGACGTCCAGGCCGGCGTCCCTGAGGGCGACGACTACGGCGCGGCGGCCGACGCGCTCGTCAACCAGATCAAAACCGACTTTTTCCAGCGCTACAACGCGTCGCGCTACCAGCCGCAGGCCGAGGGCCTCGTCGTGCCGGACAGCCTGTCGGACGCGTCGGGCCGCGTCGCCGTCCAGGTGTACGTCGACGAGGCCAACGAGCCCGTCGCGATCAAGCTGGTCGAGGGGACGGGCACGGCGCTCGACCAGATCTTTATGCGCCGCGTCCTCGGCAGCACGTTCACCGACGCGTGGGTCCGCCCGGAGGCCGGCCGCGTCGGCGGCGTCGAGATTCCGAACTGGGTCCACGTCGAGAGCGACTTCGGGGGGTAGGGCCCGCTGCGCTCGCGGGAACGAGAAACGTGCAGAGGGTGCCTGGTTCCGGCACGGCGTTCGGCCCCGCTCGCCTCGGCGCCGAGGTGGGCGGGGCGGGTGTTCGTCTCGGCCATCCTGAGCGGAGCGAAGGATTTCGCGTCGGCCGACTTCACGCACTGTGCGAGCCTCGCGCGCGAGGCCATCGAGACCCTTCGCTTCACCGCAGAGCGGTTCCGCTCAGGATGACACGTACGAAGAGGTGCGGCCCGATCTCGACCCGCCGGTCGATGGGTGCCGCCTTCAGTCCTCAGTCCCCATGACTCTCGACGTGCTCCCCGGCCGGCTCGCCGTGTCCCGACTGACCCCGTCGGCCTCGGTGGCCTCGTGGATGGGGGAGGGCGCGCTGTCGAGCGTGACGCGGACCGACGCCGAGCTGTCGGTCGTCTGCGACGAGGCCGCCGTGCCGGCGGGCGTGACGGTCGAGGGCGGGTGGCGGGCGCTCCGCGTCCGCGGGCCGCTGGCGTTCGAGCTGACCGGGATCTTGGCCGACCTCGCCCACACGCTCGCCGAGGCCGGCGTCTCGATCTTCGCCGTCTCGACGTTCGACACGGACGTCGTGCTCGTCAAGGCCGACCGGCTGGACGACGCGGCCGACGCGCTTCGGGCCGCTGGCCACGAGGTCGTCAGCGGCGGCTGACCACCTCGGGCACGCCGTCGAGCCAGCCGGCGTCGATCACGCCCCAGAGGCCGACGGCGATGGCCTCGGCCGCGTCGTGGCGGAGGCTCCCTTTCGGGCGCGGCGCTCCGCTCCACTCGATGACGGCCCGCGCGAGGCCGTCGGCGGCGTCTTTGGCGTCGGTGCCCGAGCGCTGCTCGCGGGGGAGGAGGAGCGCCCGCCGCCACACGCCTGCGTCGATCACGCGGACCCGCCGGCCGGCGCGCTCGCCGGCCTTTTTCCAGATGTCGGCGATGTCGCCGCCGCCCTCGAGGACGAGCCGCTGCGCGTCGGCGTGGTCGCCCAGGACGGAGCCGGCGGCGCGGCGGAGGCGGGCCCGCGTCCCGAGGTTCTGCGAGCGGTACGAGACGAGCCGCCCGTCGCGCCTGTAGAGCGCGAGGCCGGTGCGGAGCCCGAGGTCGACGGCGAGGAGCAGGGGAGGGGCGAGGGCAGAAAGGAGAGGAAGGGGCGTCCGCGGAAACGTTCCGCCGGCCCCGCTCGCCTCGGCGTCGAGGCGGGCCGACTCTTTGGGCTCAGCCCAGGAGCACGCCGGCGATGGTGGCCGTCATGAGGTTGGCGAGCGTGCCGGCCAGGACGGCCCGGAGCCCGAGCGAGGCGATCTCGCCCGTCCGTTCCGGCGCGAGCGGACCGATCCCGCCGATCTGAATCCCGATCGACGACAGGTTGGCGAAGCCGCACAGCGCGAACGTCGCCATCACGATCGTCTTCGGGTCGAGCCCGCCCGCCCCGATGGCGTCGGCGAGCTGGCTGTAGGCAACGAACTCGTTGGCGATCACCTTCGTCCCGAGGAACCCGCCGAACGTCGTGATGTCGGCCGTGGGAACGCCGATGAGCCAGGCGACCGGCGCCAGCGCGACGCCGAGGATGCTCTCCAGCGTCATCGTGTAGCCGAACAGGCCGGCGGCCCAGTCGATGATGCCGTTGAGCATGGCGATGAGCGCGAGGAACGCGATGAGCATCGCGCCGATGTTGAGCGCCAGTTGGAGCCCGTCGGCGGCGCCGGTGGCCGCGGCGTCGATGATGTTCTTCGGCCCCTCGTCCACGATGTCCTCGACGGTCGCCTCGTGGGCCACGTCGCTGGCGGTGGCGGGTTGCGTGGCCTCGCCGGCGTCCGTCTCCATGGGGACCGCGGCGTCCGTGACCGGCTCGCGCTCGGGGACGAGGATCTTGGCGAGGACGAGCGCGGCCGGCGCGGCCATCACGCTCGCCCCGAGGAGTTGCTCGGCGAACAGTTGTTGGCCGGCCTCGACGGCGATCCCGGCCACGCTCGCGTAGCGCTCGCCGAGGAACGCGACGTACGAGGCGAGCACGCCGCCCGCGATGGTCGCCATCCCGCCCGTCATGACGGCCATGAGCTCCGAGCGCGTCAGCCGCTTGATGTACGGCTTGATGACGAGCGGGGCCTCGGTCTGCCCCACGAAGATGTTCGCGCTGACCGACAGCGACTCCGGCCCGCTCGTCCCGAGCGCCCGCCGGACGACATACGCCACGCCCCGGACGATCCACTGCATCACGCCGAGGTAGTACAGGATCGACATCAGCGCCGCGAACACGATGACGGTCGGGAGGACGTAGGCGAAGAAGAAGAAGCCCAGCGAGCCCTCCGCGCCCGGCGACAGCGCGAGCGTCCCGAACACGAACGTCGCGCCGGCCTCGACCGCCGACAGGAACCGGACGAACAGCCCCGCGATCCACGCGAACGCCGCCTTTGGCCAGCCGAACGGGGCGAACGTCTCGGCGAGCACCTCGCCCTTCAGGAAGAGGACCGCGAACACGAGCTGGAGCAGCACGCCCGCCCCGACGGTCCGCCAGCTGATCCGGCGGCGGTCGGACGAGAGGGCGAAGGCGATGGCGAGGATGCCGAGGAGGCCGAGGAGGCCGCGGCCGATCGAGACGAGGTCCATGCGGGCGGGTGTGGGAAGCCGCGAAGATACCGGGTGCCAGAGCCGGCCTGCTCTGCCGGTGCCTCCGCCTCGGTCCCGTCGTGGAGGGCGTCGCTTCCTGGCGCCCGAGAGTCCCTCCCCTGGCCGGCTCCTCCACGTGTTCCACGGCGACGCCGGAACGCGTACGGAGGTCGGCCTCGTCGTCGGCTACTTCGACCAGTCGCACCTCATCCGGGACTTCCGGACGCTCGCCGGCATGACGCCGGGCGCCTACCGCCACCGGCGCGCCACGCCGGGCGAACGGCGCTGCTGGAGTGGGAGGCCACGTTCGAGCGGCTGCTCGGGCTCGTTCGCCCTGGCGGCCGCGTCGTCCTGTTCGACGTGTTCGCGGCGGAGCGGACCCCAACCACGCGGTCCGTCGAGCTCGTCGCGCGTGCCGACCTCTCCCGCCAGACGTGGCGTCCGCTGGCCGAGGCCACCGTCGACTTCGAGCGGGTACTCCTCCCGGCCGACCCGAAGGCGTTCGGCGGCGAGCTCTACGTGGCGTCTGGGACGCGTCCCCCGTCGTAGCCCCCTCCGCCTCGGCGCCGAGGCGGGCCGGGTCAGAGGAGCCGTCCCGCGCGGAGCGAGCGCTCCAGCCACGTCATCTTCTTCGCCAGCTCGACCACGCTCGCGTCGGCTTGCGCCTGCCCGCGGACCTGGCGCTTCCACGCGGCGTGGACCTCGCGGACCGACACGTCGGCGGCGTAGCTCAGCTCCTTCGCCAGCTCGGCGCACGCCTGGCGGAGCTCGCGCTCGCGCGCGGCCATGTCGACGGCGACCGGGCGGGGGCGCTCCTGCGGGACCTCGCGGTGGAAGTCGGCCGAGGACCGGTAGCCGGGCATCTGCTCCAGCGACAGCGTCTGGCTGTTCCCTTGGCGGACCGACTTGAGCTCCCAGACGCTGTGATCGGTCGGCTCGACGGTGGCGCCCTCGCCGCCCCCCTGGCCGCCCTTCGACGTCTTCGTGCCCAGCTTCTCCTCCGCCGCGATCCAGCGGAGCGTCTCGGCCACGCCCGAGTCCTCGGCCGCGTAGAGGTCGCACGTGTTGGCCTCCTCGGGCCACTGTGGGACGTAGCGCATCCCGCGGAACACCTGCTGCATCGTCTTGCCGACGGCCCGGACGAGGTCGGCCTTCACGAGCACCGAGATCGGCTTGATGTCCGTGCCCTCGCCGATCATGTCGACCTGGACCATCACGTCGATCTGGCCGCGGCGGTAGGCGTCGAGCAACTCCTGCCGCTCGCCGGCCGGGACGTCCTGGCCGATGCGGGCGCTCCGGACGTCCGGGAACTGGCGACGGACGAAGTCGAGGATGGCGGCGGCGTGCGCGTTGCTCATCCCGATGACGAGCATCTGGTGGTCGCGGTAGCCCGAGAAGCTGCCGGATCGCGCCATCTGCCGCGCCAGCGCTCCGCGCTTCTGGGCGAACCGCTCGAACGCCGGCCGGAGGAGCGTGTCGAGGTAGACCTCGTGGAACCGGAGCTTCCGCCGGGCGAGGTAGGCGTCGACGTCGCGGCTCGCCTCGGGGTCGTCGCGGAGGGCGGCCAGCGAGACCTCGACCTCCTCGCCCGTGTCGGTCCGCACCATCCGCACGGCGTAGTCGACGACGTGGGCGTCGACGCGCTTGAGGATGCCGCCCTCGGCGTGCGCCTCGCGCATCCCGACCTCGTGGAGCGCCTCGTAGTACTCGAACCCCTCGGCGTCGGTCGTGACGGGCACGCCGAACAGCGACTTGTTGTCGCTCCGCATCGGGGTGCCCGAGAGGGCCACCGAGGCGGCGTGGGGGAACTTCTCGATGGCCCTCGCCCACGTCCCGTCGTCGGCGAGGTGGTGGACCTCGTCGAACACGAAGAGGGCCTTGGCGCGGCGGCAGTACTCGACGAGCGCCTCGTTGCCGCGCTCGCCGCTCGCGTACTGGTAGGTCGTCACCACGACCTCAGTGTCGAGGTTCTTGAGGAAGACGCGGTCCGAGTCGGCCGAGCAGAAACTGACGGGCGGGGCGCCGAGCCAGTGGAACACCTGGGCGAGCTCGTCGGCGTCGGCGTACTGGTCGCGGAGGTTGCCACGGGGGACGAACACGACGAGCCGGTCGCAGATGCCGAGCGCGCGGGCGACGGCGTAGCTCGCGAGCGCGGTGATGGTCTTGCCGTAGCCCGGGACGAACACGCCGAGCGCGTTCCGCTCGCCGGACTGGAGCGCCTCGGCCCACCGCTCCAGGAACGTCCGCTGGCCCTCCCGCAGCGCGAACCCGTCGCGCGGCTGGATGCCCGGGAGGGCCAGCGGACGTTCCTGGAGCGGCGCTGGCGGCAGCGGGCGGGCGGGGGAAGACAACGGGCGATCTGCGGGGGGCACCCAACCTAGGCACGCCCGAGGCGACAGCGCCGTGTCAGGACTCACGAATTCCCGTCGCCGCCGGCCAGCGTGGGAGAGTCCTCGAGAGCCATCGTGCCTTAACTCCGGGTCAAACAGGGCGATGCTCCTGGCGAACGGTCCTCACGCCCATGCTGACCCAACTCGTCTACGCCTCGTCCGCCGTCGGCGCGCTCAGCGGCGACGACCTCGCCCAGATCCTGCGCGCGAGTCGAGCGAGGAACGGCGCGGCCGCCGTGACGGGCGCGTTGCTCTATCACGAGGGCAACATCATGCAGGTGCTCGAAGGCTCGCCCGAGGCGGTCGAGGCCGTCTACACCCGCGTTGAGGCCGACCCCCGCCACCGCGGCGTCATCATGCTGTACCGGGCCTCCGCCGAGGAGCGCGCGTTCCCCGACTGGTCGATGGGGCTCGTCCGGCCGGAGGACGTCGCAGGCGAACGCGACGGCGTCCACTCGTTGTTCGACGTGGCCGTGCCGGGTCCGGACCGCGCGCGGCGCTTGCTCCACGCCTTCCGCGCGCTCGTCAGCCGCTGACGAGCGCGCCCGCCTCGGCGGGCGGGTCGAGGTGGGCGGACCGAGACGAGAGGCTACGGCTGCCAGGTCAGTCCGGCGCCGAGGAAGACGGTCGTCGCCGCCACCGTGTCGGTCTGGCCACCGGCCTCGTAGGAGAGCGAGGCGAACGCGGCCGAGAGGCCCGCGTCGACGGCCAGCGACGGCGAGAAGAAGTACCGGACGCCGCCCTCGACCTCGCCCGCGGGGCCGGTGTAGTCGACCGAGCCGGTGGCGCCCGAGGTCGCGTCGGCGGAGTAGGTCGCCGTCTGGAACTCGACCCCGGCGCCGACGAACGGCACGAGCTGGGCCCGCCCGCCGCCGAAGTGGTACCGCCCGCCGAGGCCCGCGCGCCCGAGCTGGAGGTCGTAGGGCGCGTCGCCAGTGGCCGAGGACCCGCTGAGCTGGGCGTGAACCGAGAGCGTTGGTGACACCCCGTAGCTCAGGGTGAGGGCGCCGCCGCCGCCGCTGAACGAGTCGTCATCGTCGTCGGAGTAGCCGAGGGCGTGGGCGCCGAACGAGACGGAAAACCCGTCGCGGGTGGAGGCCACCGCGCCACCGGTGCGCGCCGGGGCCGGCCGGCCCCGCCGCATCTCGCTCACGAGGCGGACGAACGGGGGCGGGTCGAGGGCCGGGTCGGGCTCGTAGTTCGGGGCCACCTCGAGAAGGGATGCGACGGCCTCGCGGGCGTCGGCCTCGCGGTCCTTCCCGATGTAGCTCAGGCCGATGAGCCGGTAGGCTGCGCGGCGCTCCTCGATCGAGAACGCGTCGGCCTCCAGGCAGGTCGTCAGCCGGTCGATCGTCTGGTCGAACTCGCCGGACTGGTAGCTCGACTGGGCCCGGTCGAGGGCCTGGGTGCAGTTCTGGGCCGCGGCCGGGGTGAGGGCGAGGGCCGCGAGCAGGGCGGCGAGGGGGAGGCGCGTCATGGCGTCTGGAGAGGAGAGAGGGTGAGCGTGATGCGGGAGGGGGCGCGGCCGGCCTCGACCGTGACCGTCTGCGAGGCCGGCGCGAAGCCGTCGCGCTCGACCCCGATCGTGTGGCGCCCCGGTGGGACCGTCACCACGGCCGGCGTGTAGCGCCCCGTCGGCCGCCCGTCGAGGAGGATCTCGGCGTTGTTGGGGTCCGAGACGACGGTGACCTCGGCCGGCGTGGCGAACTGGAGGCGGACGTCGGCCGTCTCGCCGGCCCGCACGCGGACCGTCTCGGTCAGCTCGCCGAACTCGGGGTGGGTGGCGCGGACGGTGTAGGTGCCGGGCGCGAGGTCGGCGGTCACGGGCGCGTTCGTGCCCCGCGCCAGCCGCCGCCCGTCGATGTACACGTCGCCGAAGGGGCGGACGAGGACGCGGGCCGTGCCGGTCCGCGGCGCTGCGGGCTCGGCCGGCGCAGGCCGAGACTCAATGTGCTCGGGTGGGGCTGGCTCTTGGCGCTCCGTCGCGCGTCGCTCCTCCACCCGCCGGGGTAGCTCCGCTGGCGACGGGGACCGGGAGGTCTCCGGCGGGGGGCGCTCGGCACTCGAGGCGGCGTCGGCCGGCGCGATCGTCTCCCCCGGCCCCGCAGTCTCGGGCGAGCCGATGGCCGGGCCGTCCGGCCGTGCCGGCACGGGTTGGAGGGCCCGCGGCACGGGCTCGAGCGCGGATACCGAGCCCTCTCCCCGAGCCTCGGCGATCGGCTCGGCGGTGAGCGGGTCGGCCCCCCCGTTCGGCCAGACCGCCCACGCGGCCGCGGCCAGCAGCACGCCGGCGGCCGCCGCCAGCGCCGGCCGGGGGAGCGCGGCGACCCGGTCCCGGAGCGTCGGCTGCGGGGACCAGTCCCCACCCGGAGTCGGCACGGGCGCCGTCATGCCCGCGGGCGCGATCCGCGTCGGCGGCACGACGCGGGGCGCGGGGCCCGGAGTACCGCCCTCCGGGACGGCGAGGACGGTGGGTGACGGCCGCCGATCGTCGCCAGAGCGCAGGGCGTCGACGGATTCTGGTGCGTCTACCTCGGTCTCCTGCGACGGAGCGATCGTCGTTTCAGGAGGCGATGTTGGGGTCTCCGACGAGATCTCCGAGGTCGAGTCCGCGACCGCCGAGAGGCTGGTCGAGGCGGGCTCGGTGGCGTCCTTCCCCCGATCGCCCGGCTCAGGGCCCTCGCGAGCGCGAGGGGCCGGCGCGGCGACGGTGGCCTTTGGAGGGCGCTGCGGTTGTCGCTGGCCGCTCGGCTCCGCAGCTTCCGGTTCCGAGGGCGTCGGGATCGGGTCCGCGAGCGGTGCGTCGAGCGCCACGTCCGCCAGCGCGGCGCGGAAGGCGGCGACGGACGGGTGGCGGTCGGCCGGGTCCTTGGCGAGCGCCGTCAGGAGGGCGGCCTCGACCGCCTCGGGGAGGCCGGGGACGAGGTGTCGCGGCGACGGCGGGGCGGCCTGGAGGTGCGCCTGCATCGTCTCGAACGCGCTCTCGGCCTCGAACGGGACGCGGCCCGTCACCATCTCGTACAGCATCACGCCGAGCGCGTAGACGTCCGTCCGCGCGTCGACCTCGCGGGCGCGGACCTGCTCGGGGGCCATGTACTCGGCCGTCCCGATGGCGTGGCGGGTCTGGGTCATCCGCGTCGAGCCGAGGAGCCGGGCGATCCCGAAGTCCATGGCCTTGACGGTCCCGCCCGGCGTCAGCATGAAGTTGGCCGGCTTCACGTCACGGTGGACGATCCCGCGGCGGTGGGCGTGCTCCAGCCCTTGGAGGGCCTGGTCGAACAGGGCGAGCGCGCGGCCCACGGGCAGGCGGCCCTCGCGGTGGAGGAGGGCCTCGAACGTCTCGCCCTCGACGAACTCCATGACCATGTAGAGGTCGTCGCCGTCGCGGTGGAGCGCGTAGAGCGTGGCGATGTGCGGGTCGAGGAGCCGCGCGAGCGTCCGGGCCTCCTGCCGGAACCGCTCGACGTGCTGCGGCGAGGCGGCGACGTCGGCGCGGAGGGCCTTCACCGCGACGGGCCGGTCGAGCATGAGGTCGAGCCCGCGGTAGACGGTCCCCATGCCGCCCTTGCCGAGGAGCGACTCGATGCGGTACGTCCCGATGACGCGGCCGATCATGACGTCGGGCCCTCGGCCGTGGGCCGGGCCGGGCGGGCCGCCGTCGCCGTGCGCACCTGGACGACCGCCACGGTCACGTTGTCGTAGCCGCCCCGGGCCTTGGCCGTCTCGACGAGCACCGCCGCCGCAGCGTGAGCGCTCCCGCCCTCCAGCGCGTGGCCGATCTCGGCGTCGTCGACGAGGTCGTACAGGCCGTCCGACATCAGCACGAACACGTCGCCGGGCGCGACCGCCAGCGGCCCGCTCAGGGCCGGGTCGGTCTCGGCGCGGATCCCGAGGGCCCGCGTGATCACGTTGCGCGCGTCGTGGTGGCGGGCCTCCTCAGGCGTGAGGAGGCCTTCGGCCACCATCTCCTCGACCATCGAGTGGTCGGTCGTCAGCCGCTCGATCTGCCCGTCGCGGAGGCGGTAGAGGCGGCTGTCGCCGACGTGGGCCCAGAACGCCTCGGCGCCCCGGACCGCGAGGGCCGTGCAGGTCGTCCCCATGCCCTCGCGCCCTGGCTGGGCCGCCGCGGCGTGGATCCGGGCGTTGGCCGACACGAACGCCCGGCCGAGGGCCTCGCGCGGCGTGCCCGGTGCGGCGTAGTAGGTCTCGGCCACGACGTCGGCGGCGGTCGCGCTGGCGACGTCGCCGGCCTCGTGCCCGCCCATCCCGTCGGCCACGAGGACGAGGACGCCGCGCTGCCCGAGCGTGGCCGCGTCGCCCGGGCGGACGCACCGGCCCCGGTCCTCGTTCTGCTCCCGGACGTTGCCGACGTCGGACACGATCGCGACGTCGAGGTCGAACGGGTCGGGCGGAGCGGGGGCCGCCACCGTCGGTCGGGCGGAGCGGGAACGGAAGGGCCACATGGGGTCAGCGGGGGAGGGTGACGGTGTAGGCCCGCTTGCCGGCCGTCGTCTCGAAGCGGACGGGCTCGCGGGCGCTGTCGCGGCGGAGTTCGACCTCGACGGGCTCGCCGACGTAGCTGTCGATCACGAGGGGCGTCTGCCCGAGGCGGACGCCGCCGCGCCAGACCTCCGCCGGCGGCCCGACCGCGTCGATCGTCACGCCGACGGGGACCGCGTCGGCGGGCCGGGCCGCCTCGGCGACCGCGGGGGGCGGGTCGATCGCGACCGGCCCGTCGCTGAGCGTCCGCCCGACGAGGGCCACCAGCGCGAGGGCTGCGACGGCGGCAGCGACCCAACCGGCGTGGGCGCGGGTGAGCACGGGCCGTGGGCGACGGGCCCTTCGGACGGGACCAGAGCGGAGGGCGTGCTCAGGCGTGGGGTCGGGCCGCCGCGCGCTCGGGAGTGCCGCGAGGACGGCCCCGGCGTCGGCGAATCGGGCGGCTGGGTCCGGGCGGAGGCACCGGGCCACGAGGGCGTCGGCCTCGGGGGGGACCGAGCGGACGCGGGCCGAGGGCGGGGCGTACTCGCCGCGCGCGATCCGCTCGAACAGGCGGAACGCCGACGGCGCCTGGAACGGGACGTCGCCCGTGAGCAACTCGTAGAGGAGCACGCCGAGGGCCCATACGTCGGACCGGGCGTCGGGCGGCCGGCCGCGGACTTGCTCGGGCGAGAGGTACTCCGGCGTGCCGGGCACCGCGTCCCCGGCGGTCAGGCCCTGCGCGCCGAGCTCCTTGGCGATCCCGAAGTCGAGGAGCGTCACCCGGCCCTCCGGCGTGACCTTCACGTTGTGGCTCTTGAGGTCCCGGTGGATCACGCCGTGGGCGTGGAGGTAGGCCACGGCCTCGACGATGGGGCGGAGCACGGCGACGGCCTCGGGCCACGGCAACGGGCCCCGGCGGAGCCGGTCGGCGAGCGTCTCGCCCTCGATCAGCTCCATCGTGATGCACGCCCGGCCGTCGCACTCGAAGTAGTCGTAGAGCGTGGCGACGTTGGGGTGCCGGAGGCCGGCCTGGATCCTCGCCTCGTTGAGGAAGCGGGCGGAGAGGTCCGGGTCGCGGAGCACCTTCAGCGCGACGACCCGCCCGATCCGGACGTGCTCGGCGCGGAACACGGTGCCCATGCCGCCCTGGCCGAGCCGGGCGGCGAGGCGGTAGTCGCCGAGGAGGGTGCCGGGGCGGAGGTCCACGGGTCGGGGAGGCCAGGCCCCGTCCGCGCGTGGCGGACGGGCCCAGACCGGTGTCTAGAGCGTGCCCGTCGCGCGCATGAGGTCCATCCCGTACTTGATCGGGATGGCGTAGGTCACGTTCGTGCTCCCCATGGTCCGGCCGTACGTGAAGATGCCGATCACGCGGCCGTGGTCGTCGAACACGGGCCCGCCGCTGTTCCCGTTGCCGGTCTCGCTCGTCGAGAGCTGGTAGGCGTCGGGGAAGCCGCTGTACGAGACGACGCGCTCGTTCGGGTTGGAGCCCTGGGCCGCGTTCCGGCTCCGGTGGATCGACGAGATGTTGGCCGGCGTGACCGTCACGCGGGGGACGTACGTCCCGACCATCCCGCCCCCGCCGGCCTCGGTGTTCTGGACGACCGACACGTCGATCCCCGAGATGCCGGGGTAGCCCATGATCACGACGGGCTCGCCGACCTCAGACGTCTCGTACGAGTCGTGGAGCGTGACGGCGTGGAGCGGCTCCTGCGCGTCGATCTTGATGGTCGCCGCGTCGCCGCGCGGGGAGAGCCGCTCCATCTCGGCCTCGAACGGGATGTCCGAGTTCTGGAACGTGACCTGGATCTCGGGCTCGCCCTTGAGCGGGCTCTGGTTCGTGATCCCCGTCTGCTGCTGCTGGTAGAACACGGACCGCGTCGGGATCCACTGGCCGACCTGCTCGGGCGACTGGAGGACCGTCGGCTCGCCGAGCTGGCCGTCCTGCGTCACCGGGTACATCTTGGCGGGGAAGGTCCCCTGCGGGAAGAAGTACGGGTAGTTCCAACCCGCGACGACGTGCTTGTTCGTGAGGATGAACCCGTCCTGGCTGACCACGAAGCCGGATCCCGTCGACGCGCTCCGGATCGGCTGGTTGATCCCGTCGGGGTCCGCCAACTCGAGGAACGGCTCGACCTGGCCGTCGGGGAGCCGGACGAAGACGGCCAACGGGGTGACCTGCCCGTTGCCGAGGTCGGTCATCTCGTACCGCTGGTAGACCTGCCGGTCGGAGTTGGCGTCGAGCAGCTTCCAACTCGACTCGATGAAGACGACGGCGTCGCCGTGGGCGTTGGTGATCGCGGCCGGCGACATCGGGCCGGCCGCCGCCAGCGAGTCGACGACGGTCCGGACGTCGCCCCGGACGTCCTGGGGCTCGGGCCGGAGGAAGAAGAACAGGGCGGCGACGAGGGCGAGCACGCCGGCGCTCACCCCGAGGAGGAGGCCCGTCGACTTCCGCTGCGACTGGCGGTGGCTCTCGGTCACGATCCGCTCGACGGTCTCCCGGCCGACGCCGGCCTTCTCCGGGGCGCGCTCGGCGGCCGAGGCCAGCGACGGCGAGAGCGTCGTGGCCTTGCTCGAGCGGGGCCGGGCGATGACCGTCTCGCGGGCCGGGCGGGGCTCGGCGTCGAACACGAACTCGGGGCCGCCCTCGCCGAGCTGGACCGTGTCGCCGGGCCGGATCGACGCGCTCCCGGCCACCTGGATCTTGTTGACGAACGTGCCGTTGCGGCTGCCGAGGTCGGTGATCGAGTACGTGTCGTCGCCGTCGCGGGTGATCTTGAGGTGCTCGCGGCTGACGAGCTCGTCGATGTCGGGGTCGTAGGTCACCGCGGCGTCGGCCTCGCGGCCGAAGGTGACCTCGTCGAAGGCGGCGAAGGGGAACTCCTCGACCTGGTTGGCCTTGGAGCCGGACAGGTGCCGGATGACGAAGCGTTGGGGAGTGCTCATGGCGAGGGGGTGAGGGGTCTCTGCCCCCACAAGCGGAATCCCTCTCCAAACCGGCTCACGCCCCCTCGTCCTTCTCCTCGCCGCGCGCTGGCGCGGCCGTCCCGGGCCCGACGCGCTACGGACGGGCTGAGCGGACGAACCGCCCCTGGAGCACGCCGTCGTAGCGGAGCGCGTCGTACCGGACGAGCCCGGCCTCCCAGCTCCACCACTCGACGCCCAGCGCGCCCGTGCCGTCGGGATGGGCCGGGCCCTCGATCACGACGGCCTCGAACGTCCCGGCCGGGACCGTGACGGTCTCGACGCGCACGGCGCGGTAGTGGAGCGGGCTCTGCGTGCAGTCGCCCCAGACGTCGAGCGCCCCCGCGGCCTCCCTCGGGACCCGGACGAACGTGACCGGGCCCGCCTCGGCGGTCGATCGGACGCGCCAGAGCCCGAGGTCCGGGCAGTCGTGGGGGACCGTCACCGTGAGCCCCTCGCTCGAGACGTCGACGCGCGCGTCCGAAAGCGGGAGCCCCGCCTCCGCGAACCGAGAGAGCGGGCTGTCCGCGCCCGGGTCGCGCCACGCGACCCGGCGGCCGGTGGAGGTCCCGGGCCCACCGTCCGCCACGACGTGCATCTCAACGGCGCGTGGGGTGGCTGGCGCGCGGCGGAACGGGGGCGTCCGCCCGGGGCCGAGGACCGACAGTGAGTCGGGGCCGGGCGTGTAGTCGAAGGTCGCGACCGCGCCGACCTCGGTCCAAGCGGGGCCGTCGTCGGAGACCAGGTCGCACCCGGCGATCGAGAGCAGGAGGAGGGCGACGAGGGAGGCGCGCATCCGAGGAGACGGAGGAGAGCGCCCAAGGTGCGGAGCCGCCGTTTCCGCCGCCTGGTCCGTTCGCACTACCGACCTCGCCCGCCTCGGCGATCCTACCGAGGCGGGCAGAGTCAGGGCCTGCCCCTTACAGGTCGCGGGCGTCGTTCGAGACGTCGTCGTCCGGGTAGTCGCCGGAGCCGTTGATGCGGGCCGAGATCAGCGTCCGGCCGCCGAGCGGGACGCGGGCGCCGGCCGTGTCAGACGAGAAGTAGGCCTCGGACGGGATCACCGCCGTCTCCGTCGAGCCGTCCGAGAACGTGAACTCGACCGTGGTCGGGAGGACGAGGCCGAGCCGGTTCTCGACCGTCGCCACGGCCGCGTCGCCATCGACCGAGAGCGCCACGAGAGCCTGGTCGAACTGATCGGTCGTGTAGAACCAGCCGCGCCAGAACCAGTCGAGGTCCTCGCCGGTCACGTTCTCGATCGTGCGGAAGAAGTCGGCCGGCTGGGGGTGCTTGTAGGCCCACCGGCGGATGTACTCGCGGAACGCCGCGTCGAACCGCTCGGGGCCGACGACCTCGTCGCGGAGCAGCAGCAGGCCCTTCGCCGGCTTCCGGTAGGCCAGCCACCCGAGCGCGGGCCGGCGGATCCGGTCGGGGTACGTCATGACCGGCTGGTCGGCCGCGTAGTCCTGGCGGAGGAACTCGGCCGCGGCCGGGCCCTCCGTCAGCCGGACGATCCGCGTCGAGTCGCTCATGCCGTAGCCGGCGATCGTCGGGTCCTCGTTGTCGTCGTAGAAGGCGACGTTGGCGAACGCGTTGAGGTACGAGGTGAACCCCTCGTCCATCCACGCGTAGCGCCGCTCGTCGGAGCCGACGATCATCGGGAACCAGTTGTGGCCGAGCTCGTGGTCGATGACCCCGAACAGCGACATGAACCGGGCGTCGACGCTGGAGAAGTGGAGCATCGGGTACTCCATGCCGCCGACCACGCCGGCGACCGAGATCGCGACGGGGTACGGGTAGGGGTACCACCGGCTGTTGGCGAGGATCGACGCGCGGCCGAACCGCGTGGCCTCCTCCCACCCCGGGGTCTCGGGCGTGCCGATCCCCTCGTGCGGGTACGCGCTCATGACGAGGACGTCGTTGACGCTGCCGTCGTCCAGCTCGACGGACGCGTTCGCCGCGTCGAGGATGAATGCCTCGGACGCCGCCCACGCCACGTCGCGCACGTTCTCGGCGCGGAAGCGCCACGTCGTCGTGCCCGTCCGCCGCCGCGTCGCGCGCTGGGTGCCGACCTCGTCGGGCGGGATGATGTAGACGCGCCCGGCCGACCGGCGGGCCTCCGCGAGGCGGTCCCGCTGCGTCTCGGTGTAGACCTCGCCCTCGTTGAGGAGCTCGCCGGTCCCGACGACCGTCATCGTCGAGGGCACGGTGATGGCGTACTCGAAGTCGCCGTAGCCGAGGTAGAACTCGCCCTGGCCGAGGTACGGCATCGTGTTCCACCCGCTCACGTCGTCGTAGACGGCGACACGCGGGTACCACTGGGCGAGTTCGTAGACCACGCCGCGCTCGGTCTCGAGGCGGCCCATCCGGTCGGCCCCGTACTCCGGGACCACGAACGCGTACGGCACGACGATCTCGACGCGCCCGCCGTCGCGCTCGAGGGTCTCGGGCAGGTCGAGCCGCATGCGCGTGTCGTCGACCACGGGCTCGACGGGCTGGCCGCCGATGGTGACGGTCCCGAGGCGGTAGCCGCCGTCGGGGAACGAGCCGCGCCAGCGGCTGTCGGGCGGCGTCCGGCGCGCGCCGCGGGAGGCGGGCCCGAACAGGTTTTGCTCGAGGTGCATCCACACGAAGTCGAGGTCGTGCGGGCTCTCGTTCGTGTACGTCAGGGTGACGGTGCCCGTGACGGTGTGCGTGGCGGGGTCGAGGGCGGCCTCGATGTCGTAGTCGTTCTCGTTCTGCCAGTAGGCCGGGCCGGGGCGGCCGTCGGCGGCGCGGTACTGGTTGGGCGTGGGGAGGTCGAGCGGGGCGAAGAGCGCGTCGTTCGTCTCGGGGAGCGCGTCGGTCTGCGCGAAGGCGGGCGCGACGAGGAGCGTGAGCGCCAGGAGGGCGCCGGTCAGTCGATGCATGCGGGGGAGTCGTGGAGAAGCCCGGGGAACGTAGCGCTGTCCCGATCCCGTGTCGGACGGTGCGAAACGGTCCCGACCGCCTCGGCATAGCGGCCGAGGTGGGCACACGCTTCGTCCCGCACGGAGGTCGTGAGACGTGGTAGCATGTGGGGCACACATGCCACGCCCCGTCCCGTCCCATGCGGCATCTCCTCGTCCTCGTCGCCGCGTTCGTGTCGGTGGCCTCGGCGCAGACCGGCGGCGACCTTTTCCCGTACGCCGTCGGTGACCGGTGGGTCTACGAGGTTGAGGGCGTCGCGGCCCACAACGTCAGCCCTGGCGCGGACACGGTGAGGGCCCGTGTCGAGTGGCGGGTGGAGGAGGTCCGGGAGGGCGCTCCCGCAGACACCGTCCTGTTCCGCGTCGTCCGCGACGACGCCGGCGGCGGGGGGTACGAGACCGTCTGCGGATTCGCCGTCGAGCCCGGCCCCGACGCGCACAGCCTCCTGTTTCCCGCGGACGGCGCGGTCGAGGGGGCCGACCCGTACGACTACTGGCAGTGTCGGTGGTCCTCGGCGTTTCCGTCGGCGGCGGTCTCCTACCCGTTTATCCACTGGCCCGACTCGACGGAGGCGCGAGGGGTCGCCATCGGAGAGCAGACGGTGGTCCGAGAGGCAGGCACCGCGTGGTGGAGCTATAGCTACTGTGGGACCCCCTGCACGACGTTCCGCCGGACGGAGACCCGGTCGACGCTCTTGGCGGGGGTCGGGCAGGTCGAGCTCGAGGCGACGTACGGCGTGACGGACCAGGGCACGCCCGTGCGGCGTGACACGCTCCGGGCCAGGCTCGTGGGCGCGGAGGTCGGCGGCGTGGCCTACGGCGAGTTGCGGCCGGTCGCGACGGAGGCCGGCCCCGCCGCTCGGCCCACGCTCCACGCCGACCCGTCCGTGACGACCGGGCCCGTGACGGTGCGTGCCGAAGCCTCCGGGTGGCTCGCCGTCTTCGACCTCAGCGGGCGTCGCGTACTCACGACGGAGACCGCGCCGTCGGGGAGGGCCGACCTCGACCTCCGAAGCTTGCCGCCAGGGCTCTACATCCTCCGCCTGGTGACGGCGGAGGGGGCCGCCACGGCCCGGGTGGCCGTCGTCCGGTAGCGCGCCCGAAAACCCCGCACGCCGGGCGGCGTCCGAGCACGGCGCCCCCCGGACCGATGCCCGCTCCCGTCCCCGACTCCGCCCGCCTCGGCGCCGTCCACGAGGCGGCCGCCCCCAGCGGCCCCGCCGACTTCGTCCTCGATCTCCGCGGCGTCCTCAAGCGCTACCGCGAGGGCGACGCCACGCGCGAGGTGCTCCGCGGCGCCGACCTCCGGATGGAGCGGGGGGCCGTCGGCGCGCTCGTCGGCCGGAGCGGGGCCGGCAAGTCGACGCTGCTCAACCTCGTCTCCGGCATCGACCGGCCCGACGGCGGGACGGTCACCGTCGACGGCGTCTCGCTGGGCGACCTGTCGGAGAAAGAGCGGACGCTGTTCCGCCGCCGCCACGTCGGGTTTGTGTTCCAGTTCTACAACCTCGTCCCGACGCTGACCGTCGCCGAGAACGTCCGCTTCCTCCTCGACCTCGACGGCGCTCCCGACGCATCCGGGCGAGCTCGGGCGCTGCTCGACGAGGTGGAACTGGCCGATCGCGCCGACGCCTTTCCGGACCGGCTCTCGGGCGGCGAGCAGCAGCGCGTGGCGATCGCCCGCGCCCTCGCCCACGACCCCGCGCTCGTCCTCGCCGACGAGCCGACGGGGGACCTCGACGCCAAGACGGGCGCCCGCATCCTCGACCTCCTGGAGCGGATGACGCGCGAGCGTGGCCGGTCGCTCCTCATGGTCACGCACGACGAGTCGACGCTCGACCGGGTCGACGTGGTGTTCCGGCTGGCGGAGGGCTCGGTCACGCGCGAGCCCGGCGGCCGGGCCTGACTCCGTCCGCCTCGGCCCTTCGGCTTCGCTCAGGGGAGCCGCCGAGGTGGAGGGGGGGCACGACGTCAGAGCCGGCGGTACTCGAACCAGTCGAAGTCCGCGTGTTCCCGGCGGCCCGTCAGGTCGTGGCACGCCATGCCGACGAAGGCGCCCGTAAACCCGAAGGCCGGGACGGCGTGCTCGTCGGACAGGATCGAGGCGTCCTGCTCCCCGCCCATGGCGCCCCACTGCTCGCCGTCGACGGAGTAGAAAAAGCGGATCCGGTCGCCCTCGATCTCCAGCTTGAGGAGCACGCGGTCGTGCCCGTCGAGCGGGAACTCCTTCTCGACGGGGAAGCTCACCTGGCCGCGCTCGCAGCGCATGAGGGCGAGCGCCTTCTCGGCGTGCGCGGCCCGCGAGAGGTGGAGGTAGTAGAAGCTGTCGGTGCTGTAGAACGCGACGAGCCCGGCCATCTGCTGGAACGACTCGGGCTCGAACTCGACGCACGTCGAGGCCTCGACGTGGAACGCGTCCAGCCGCCGGGCCACGAGCGCCTGCTCGAAGTTGGAGACGATGCTCTCCCGGCCTCCGAGGCGCAGGTATCCGGGGCGCGCGTCGAGGCGGGCGATCTCGCTCGTCACGATCCGAGGCGAGTTCCACTCGAGGCCGAGCGCGTCGCCGTCGAAGTCGTCGCGGGCGGGCGGCTCCGGCCACGGGTGCGGCTCCAGATCCGGCCCCTCGACGGCCACCTGCGGCTCGACGCCCCCGGTCGCCAGTCGCGGCCAGCCGTCCTCCCAGCGGACCGCCTGATACGCCGTCTCGCGGCCCAGGACCGACCGGCCGTTCTCGAGCGGCCGCCGGCAGAGGTGGACGAAGCCCCAGCTTCCATCCGCGTGCTGGACGAGGCTCCCGTGCCCGGCCGACTGAAGCCGGAGCCCCGGATCGTGCGCGCTCGTGACGAGCGGGTTGCCCGGCATCACCTCGTACGGTCCCTCGATCTGGCGGGACCGCGCGACGGACTCGGCGTGCGTCGTGAACGTCCCGCCCTCGGCCGTCAGCAAGTAATACCAGCCGTCGATCGTGTAGAGGTGGGGCCCCTCGACGAGCCCGAGCTCCGTCCCCTCGAAGATGGTCGTGATCGGGCCGACGAGCTTCTTCTGCTCCGGGTCGTACTCCTGGAGGAGGATGCCGCCGAACGGGTTGTGGTTGGCCCGGTGGTCCCAGAGCATGTTGACGAGCCACTTCCGCCCGTCGTCGTCGTGGAACAGCGACGGGTCGAAGCCGGAGCTGTTGAGATAGACGGGCTCCGACCACGGGCCCTCGATGCTCGGCGCCGTGATGAGGTAGTTGTGCGCGTCTTTGAACCGGCCCGACCAGTCGCGGACGTCGGTGTAGATGAGCCAGAACTGCCCATCGGCGTACGTAAGCGCGGGGGCCCAGACGCCGCCCGAGTTCGGCCGGCCGCGGAGGTCGAGCTGCGACGGCCGCGTGACCGCGTACCCGGCGGTCCGCCAATGCACGAGATCCTTCGAGTGCGAGATCTTGACGCCCGGGTACCACTCGAACGTCGACGTCGCGACGTAGTAGTCGTCGCCGACGCGGACGATGGACGGGTCCGGGTGGAAGCCCGGCAGGATGGGGTTCTGGACGGTCGGCATGGCGGGTCGGGTGTCTCCGCCTCGGTGGCCCCGCTGAGCGGAGCCGAAGGGAAGGGCCGAGGCAGACGGAGTCGTGGGCTAGTCGGCGACGATCTTCGCGGCCCAGTCGGCGAACGGACGGTCCGTCTCGGGGAACGGCGGCGGCTGGAGCACGCCGTCGGCATCGGCCACGAGCGGGACGGGCGCGTGGGCCTCGCCGGTCGTCGGGTCGACCCAGCGGAGGGTGTGCGTCGCGCCGGGCGCGAAGCCGTGGAGCGTGGGGAGGGCGGCGCCATGCTCGAAGTAGAGGAGCGCGAGGCGGCGGTCGGGCGTCCGCATCATGTAGCTCCAGCCGTCGAGGCCGTTCGGCGGCGCGCCGGGCGCCGCGTTCG
Source organism: Rubrivirga marina (assembly GCF_002283365.1). Lineage (NCBI taxonomy): Bacteria > Pseudomonadati > Rhodothermota > Rhodothermia > Rhodothermales > Rubricoccaceae > Rubrivirga > Rubrivirga marina. The sequence continues at coordinate 2,137,404 of NZ_MQWD01000001.1, forward strand.
GGCGGATGTCGTCGCGGGCCAACACCAGATCCTGGTACGCCGCTCCCTCCGACAGCACGAAGGCGGCGAGCGGCGCCATGAACTCGGCCGAGCGGTAGCGGAGGGCGTCCCAGACGTGGGGCCGCCCGCCGGCCGGCTCGCCGGTCGAGGTCAGGTCGTAGGCCGCCGTCCCGTGGACGTGGCCCGAGAGGCCGCCGGCCAGCACCGACCCGTACATCTGGGCGCGGGCGAAGTAGTTGTCGCGGTCCGAGTTGGCCGGCGGCCGCTCGCCAGCGGGCTTGTTGATCTCGTGGTCCCAGCCCGTGTAGTACGGCTCGAAGTTGATGGCCGGGAGTGGCGGGTCGAGCCGGAAGATGGCCGCCAGCGAGTCCGCCACCCCGTGGTCGCGCGGCTTGTTGCCGACGCTGTGCATCGTCAGCCACGGGACCGCGTCGCCGTGCCCGAACGTGCCGAGCGTCGTGTCGTCGATGAGCGCCGTCACCGGCTGGCCGAACGGCGGCGGGCCGTACGTCTCGAGGTGGTACGTCAGGGCCGCGTTCCACTCCTCGGCCGTCAGGCTGAAGTCCTCGGGGATCCAGTCGAGGTGGACCCCGCTGAAGACCACGTTGTGCGCGCCGTAGCGCGAGACGAGGTACTGGACGTAGCGCGCGAAGCTCTCGTCGAAGTCGAAGTACGCCTTCCACGACGGCCCCACGTCGCGGCGGACGGTCTCGATGAGCGGGACGAACCCCTCTTCGGCGAGGTGGTCCATCTTCCGGTCGAGGCTCTGGAAGTAGGCCGGGTTGATCCGGTCGAAGTCCGACAGCCCCTCGTGGTCTTCGGACGGCGCGAACGGCACGTTGCCGACCTCGTCGCGCATGTTCTTGGCCGTCAGCGTGCCCCAGTAGCTGTCGCCGCCCGAGGCGTCGACGCCCGGCCCGTCGGCCACGTCGTAGCCCCACTTTTCCCACGCGTTGCGGAGGTAGACGCCGTCCTCGTTGGCGTGGGTGCTAGGGTTGAGGTCGGCCTCCCAGTTGGGGAACGCGGCGATCATGCTGACCGAGTTGAACCCCTGGCGCTTCCGGTACGCCACGGCGTCCTCGAACCCGATGCCGGGGCCGGGCACGTAGTCGGGGGGCGCGGGCGCGCCGCGGAACGGGAGCCGCCACGTCGAGCCGGCCAGCCACGTGTCGCCGACCATGAAGAACGGCGTCCCATCGGCGTGCTGGAGCGCCCGGCCGTTCGGCGTCGAGCGGACGAACCCGTGCCGCGTCGGGTTGGCGGCTTTCTCCGCCTCGGTCCACGCCTCGGCTGTGAAGGCGCCCGTGCGCCCGCCGAGGCCGGCGTCCTCCGGGTCGGAGCCGCTCGTCCACGTCCACTCGCCCGGCGCCGGCGCCGTCAGGCGGACGCGCCACGTGTCGCCGCCGTCCCAGAAGGCGTAGACGCGCTCCGAGAAGCCCGGACCGTCGAGGTCGACCCATGCCGTGACGTCGGCGTACGGGTTGCCGTAGTCGCCCTCGGCCTGAAACGTGACCTCGTGAACCTCCCAGACGTGGATCGCGGCGTCTTGGGCGAGCGGGGGGAGGGCGAGAAGAGCGGCGAGCGCGGCGCAGGCGAGGGCGCGAATCATGGAATCAGAGGAGGACGGCTAGGCCCGCCTCGGAACCGAGGCGGGAGGGGCCAGGGCTACCGGGTCGAAAAATGGAGCGTCGGGCGGGCGGCCTCGTCCTCGTGCTCCGTGGCGTAGAACGCGGCGTGGATCGCGCCGAGCGGGCGGAGGAGCAGGCCCGTCGTGGTCCCGTCGAGGATCCGCTGGAGGACAGGCCGCGAGATCGTGACGGTCGTCGTGCCCCCGCCGGGCGCGACGTCGGTGTCGAAGATCATCTGCCCGTTGATTGCTTCGTCCAGCGGCCGCCCGTCGAGGAGGCGGTCGTAGGTAACGGTCGCGTCGTCCCAGTCGGGGTCGCCGCCGAGGACCTCGACCACGCGGACCTTCCCGAACTCCATCCCGAGATCCTCTCCGTACTCGGCGACGTAGCCGCCGCCGCGGGCCACCGAGTGCGTCGTGAGCGTGAGGAGGCCGGGCCCGTCGGCCGTCGCGCCGTCGAGGCCGCCGAGGTCCCATCGGAGCACGGCCCACTGGTCACCGCCGACGGACAGCACCGGCACGGCGCGGTCGCCATCGTAGGCCCGCCAGTCGCCGAAGGCCACGTCCGGCTCGTCGGGGCGGATCGGCGCGTCGTGCGCCGCCGCGAGGTGGTGGGCGAACGACGTCACGGGCGGCGTCGGCGGGTGGTAGGGGAGGGGCTCCCCCAGGTCCGGCGCGGCCGGCGTGTCGACGACCTCGGCCCGGTACGCGTCGAGGTCGAGGTGGTACGTCCCAAGGCCCCAGTCCGTCATGCCGAGCTGGACGTAGAGCGTGTCGCCTGGGCGGACGTCGAGGTCCGTCGTGGTGTAGCTGATCGTGTGCCAGTCGGTGTCCGCTACGTCGTACTCCGCGAGGTGCTCGTGGAAGTCCGTCGTCCGGTTCGTGTTGATCATGACGTTGACCCGACGCGGCGCGTCCGAGAGCCGGATCCGGGCCTCGACGCGGAGCTCGGTGCCGGGCTCCGCGAGCCGCTCCAGATCCACGAACTCCGAGACAGGCCGCTTGAGGATGGCCCACCACACGTTGTGCCGGTCGGCCGTGGCGTCGACCGACATCCGGGCGACGCCGTCGCGGGCCTCGAAGTCCATCGTGGCGTCGCCGTCGCCGGTGAAGAAGTCCCACCCCGCGACGTCGCCGTCGTCGAAGTCGTCGACGAACTGGGCGCGGGCGGCGAGCGGCGCGAGGAGGGCGAGAGCCGCGAGGGCGAGCCGAGGCGTCATGGGAGGGCTTCCGGTGGCGGGACCCGGAAGCTAGCTCGATTCATCAGATGACTTCACACCCCCGGCTGCGCCCACCTCGGCGCCGAGGTGGGCACAGCCGGAGTCTCCGGTGGGGGAGGGAGACGTTGATCGTGTGGCGCCGTGGGCGGCCCTACGTCGGGTCCTCGGCGACCGGCCGCGTGGTGTGGACCTGGGGCGTCTCGGCCGTCGTGTCGATGTGGAGCTCCTTGAGCTGCTGCGCGTCGACGTAGTCGGGCGCGCTCGACATGAGCTCGGTGGCCTGCTGCGTCTTGGGGAACGCGATGACGTCGCGGAGCGACGAGGCGCCGGTGAGCAGCATCACGAGGCGGTCGAGACCGAGGGCGATGCCGCCGTGCGGTGGGGCCCCGTACTTCAGCGCGTCGAGGAGGAAGCCGAACCGGCGCCGGGCTTCCTCGGCGTCGATGCCGAGCAGCTCGAACATGCGCGACTGGACGTCCGAGCGGTGGATGCGGATCGAGCCGCCGCCGATCTCGGACCCGTTGAGCACGAGGTCGTAGGCCTGGCTCCGCACGGCGCCGGGGTCGCTCTGGAGCTTCCCGATGTCCTCGCCGGTCGGCGCCGTGAACGGGTGGTGCATGGCGTGGTAGCGCCCGCTCTCCTCGTCCCACTCGAGGAGCGGGAAGTCGGTCACCCAGAGGAACTCCCACGGCCCGTCGGCGCCCTCGGGGATGAGCCCGGTCTCCTTCGCCATGTGGAGGCGGAGGCCGCCCATCTGCTCGAAGACCTTGGGCTGCGGGCCCGCCAGCACGAGCACGAGGTCGCCCGCCTCGGCGCCGACGGCGTCGATGACGGCCTGCATCTTGTCGCGGCCGAAGACCTCGTCCTTGACCGACTGGCTAAAGTCGGAGCCGTCGCTCGGGAGCTTGGCGTAGAAGAGGCCGCCGGCGCCGATCTGCTTGCGGACGACGTCCTTGTCGAGCTTGTCCATCGGCTTCCGGCCGCGGTCGCCCTCCCCCTCGACGCGGATCGCCACGACGGCGCCGCCGTCGTCGAGGATCGAGTCGAACACCTTGAACCCGGAGCCCTCGACCTGCTCCGAGACGTCGGCGATCTCCATGCCGAAGCGGAGGTCGGGCTTGTCGGAGCCGAAGCGGCGGATGGCCTCGGCGTACGGCATCCGCGGGAACGGCGCCTCGATCTCGATCCCGCGCGTGTCCTTCCAGACCTGCTGAATGAGCCCCTCGACGAGGCCGTAGATCATCTCCTCCGTCGCGAACGCCATCTCGACGTCGATCTGCGTGAACTCCGGCTGACGGTCGGCGCGGAGGTCCTCGTCGCGGAAGCACTTCGTGATCTGGACGTAGCGGTCGAAGCCCGCCATCATCAGGATCTGCTTGTACGTCTGCGGGCTCTGCGGGAGCGCGTAGAACCGGCCGGGGTGGACGCGGCTCGGCACGAGGTAGTCCCGCGCGCCCTCCGGCGTCGACTTCATGAGGACCGGCGTCTCGACCTCGGCGAACTCGTGGGCGTGGAAGTAGCTCCGGACGCTCTGGTACAGCTTCGACCGGAGCATCAGGTTGTGCTGGAGCCGCGCCTTCCGGAGGGCGAGGTAGCGGTACTGCAGCGCGAGGTCCTCGCCCGGCCGCGTCGCCTTCGGGTCGTTCTCGCTCACGACGAACGGCGTGGGCTCGCTCACCGCCAGCACCTCGACGTCGGTGACGTAGACCTCGACGTCGCCCGTCGCCATCTCCGGGTTCTTCCGCTCCCGCACGCGGACCTCGCCCTTGGCCGAGATCACGTCCTCCATCCGGAGCTTCTCGGCGAGGTCGGCGAGGTCCTTGTTGAGCTCCGGCGAGAAGACGAGCTGCGTGAGGCCGTAGCGGTCGCGGAGGTCGACAAAGTTGAGCCCGCCGAAGTTGCGGAGCTGGTCGACCCAGCCCTTGAGCACGACGGTCCGGCCGGCGTCGCCCTCGCGGAGCGCGCCGCACGTGTCGGTGCGGTCGCCGTGGGTGGGGGCGTCGATGGGGGTCAGGCGGGCGTCGGCCATGGGTCTGCGGGGAGAGGGGCGGGAAAGCTAGAGGGGGCGAGGGAAGAGGATGGAGGATCGGGGATGGAGAGTTCCCCCGCGGCTCCGCCCGCCTCGGCGCCGAGGCGGGCGGAGCCGGCGTGCGCCTGCGAACTTCAGTCTCCCGTCTCCCATCTCCTGTCCGTGTCCGACGCCTCCGATCTCGACTCCGCCGTCCGTGACGGCCAGCGCCGCGCCGTGGCCCGCGCCCTCACGGCCGTCGAGAACGGGCTGCCCGGCGCGGACGCGCTCGTCGACGCGCTCTATCCGCACACCGGCCGCGCGTGGCGGATCGGGATCACCGGCCCGCCCGGGGCCGGCAAGTCGACGCTCACCGACCGGCTGGTGACCGCCTTCCGCGAGCGCGGCGAGACCGTGGCCGTCGTCGCGGTCGACCCGTCGAGCCCGTTCACGGGCGGGGCGCTCCTCGGCGACCGCGTCCGGATGGACCGCCATGCCGAGGACGACGGCGTGTTCGTCCGGTCGCTGGCGGCGCGCGGCGCGCTCGGTGGGCTGAGCGAGGCGACCGAGGCGGCCTGCGACGTGCTCGACGCGGCGGGCTACGACATCGTGCTGGTCGAGACCGTCGGCGTGGGGCAGGGCGAGATCGACGTGGCCGAGGCGACCGACACGACGCTCGTCGTCCTCGTCCCGGAGTCCGGCGACGCCGTGCAGGCCATGAAGGCCGGGCTCATGGAGGTCGCCGACGTGTTCTGCGTCAACAAGGCCGACAAGCCGGAGGCCTCGAACCTCGTCCGGGCGCTCCGGGCGACGCTCCACCTCCGCGACGTCGAGGCGCCGGCGGTGGTGAAGGCGTCGGCGCTCGAGGGCGACGGCCTCGGCGCGCTCGTGGAGGCCCTCGACGGACACCGAGCGCGGCTGGCGGCGCGGTGGGACGAGATCCGGGCCGAGCGGCTGCGGCGGCGCGTCCGGCGGCTCGTCGAGGGCCACTGGCGGCGCGACTTCTGGACCGGCGGCCGGGCCGACACGCTCGCCGAGGCGGTCCGGGAGCTCGACGCCGAGGGCCGGGCGCCGCACGCGCTCGCGGCCCGCGTGCTCGCCGGCGGCCTCCGCCGACCGTGACGTCGGGCGCCCCCTGCGCGGCTCTGGGGCTCGGGTAGGCCCTCCGCTATCTTCGCCCGTCCGGTTTTCCCCAACAGACCCCACCGATATGAGCAAAGGACCCGACGCCGAGGGCGCGAGCGACCTCGCCGCCCGCGAGATCGCCGCGATGGGCGGCTCTACCGCCACCGGCGCCCTCTCCGCGAACGACACGCGGTTCTTCGGCCACCCCCTCGGGCTCTCGAACCTGTTCTTTACCGAGCTCTTCGAGCGGGCGTCTTACTACGGGATGCGGGCCCTCCTCATCCTGTTCATGACGGCCGAGACCGTCGACGGTGGGCTGGGCTACGACGTCGGGACCTCGGCGTTGGTCTACGGGCTCTACACGTCGCTCGTGTACCTCGCGAACCTGCCGGGAGGGTGGATCGCCGACCGGATTCTGGGGCAGCGCCAGAGCGTGCTCTACGGCGGCATCCTCATCACGGCCGGCCACTTCACGATGGCCTTCGACTCGATCCCCACGTTCTACGGGGGGCTCGGACTCATCATCCTGGGCACCGGGCTCCTCAAGCCGAACATCTCGGTCATGGTGGGCCAGCTCTATGGCCCCGAGGACGGCCGCCGCGACGCCGGGTTCACCCTGTTCTACATGGGAATCAACATCGGCGCGTTTGCCGCCCCGCTGATCTGCGGCGCGCTCGCCGTCAACTACGGGTGGCACTACGGGTTCGCCGCGGCCGGCGTCGGGATGCTGATCGGCGTGATCGTGTACCTCATCTTCGGCAACCAACTCGGTGAGGTCGGGAAGCTGACGGCGGAGGCCGAGGCGGAGCGCGACGCGTCGCGGAGCCTGTTCTGGAAGGGGCTCGCCGGCACGGTCGTGTTCTTCGGCGGGCTCGCCGCGCTCATGCTCGCCGGCGTCGTTCCGGCCACGAACGGCGTCATCCAGGGGATCTACACCGTTCTCCTGCTCACGATCACGGTCGGCCTGTTCGCGTGGCTCCTCACGCGGCCGTACTGGACGGAGGGCGAGAAGAAGCGGCTGTGGATGATCATCCTCCTGTTCCTCGGCTACGCCGTCTTCCTGGCGGCGTTCGAGCAGGCCGGGTCGAGCCTCAACCTGTTCGCCGAGAACCAGACCGACAGGAGCCTCCCGGGCTGGCTCCAGTGGATCCCCGGCCTCCAGGACGGCGACACGGTCCCGGCCGCGTGGTTCCAGTCGCTGAACGCGTTCTTCATCTTCACGATCGCCCCGTTCGTCGCCATGATCTGGACGGCGCTCGCGCGGCGGAACGCCGACCCTTCGACGGCGACGAAGTTCGGGATGGGCCTCGTGCTCCTCGGCCTCGGGTTCGTGACGATGGTCGGTGCCGGGCTCGCGGCGGCCGACGGGGACGCCTCGCCGTGGTGGCTCGTCCTGACGTACCTGCTCCACACGCTCGGCGAGCTGACGCTCTCGCCGGTCGGCCTCAGCGCGACGACGAAGCTGGCGCCCGCGCGCGTCTCGTCGCTCATGATGGGCGTGTGGTTCCTCGGCGCGTCGGTCGGCAACTTTATCGCCGGCTCGATCGCCGGGTTCTACGACACGCTCGACCTCCCGGCGTTCATGGGCCTAGTGGCGGCCATCGCCATCGCGGCCGGCGTCGCGTTCTTCTTCTTCGCCGGCCCGCTCAAGCGGATGATGGCGCAGGCCAGCGACACGCCCGCCGCGGCCTGACCTCGCCCGCCTCGGTCCCCTCGTGGGGTCGCCGAGGCGGTCGCCCGGATTCTTCGCACGCCCCGCCGGCGCCGGCCGCCGGCGGGGCGTTTTCTTTGGGGCATGACCGATCTCACCGACGTCCGCGTCACCGTCCTTCCGCACGGGGAAGGCCTCGCGCTCCCCGCCCACGCCACGCCCGACGCGGCCGGGCTCGACCTCCGCGCCGCCGTGCCCGAGGCGGAACCGGTCGTGCTCGGCCCCGGAGACCACGCCCTCGTCCCGACCGGCCTCCAGATCGCGCTGCCGACCGGCACCGAGGGCCAGGTCCGCCCGCGCTCCGGCCTCGCGTTCAAGCACGGCGTGACGGTCCTCAACAGCCCGGGGACGATCGACAGCGGGTACCGTGGGGAGGTCGGCGTGCTCCTCGTCAACCATGGGAAGGCGCCGTTCGAGGTCACGCGCGGCGAGCGGATCGCGCAGCTCGTCGTCGCGCGCTACGTGCCCGTTCGGTTCGTGCCGAGCGAGTCGCTCGACGCGACCGAGCGCGGGGCCGGAGGGTTCGGGTCGACCGGGACGGCGTAGTGGCGCTCGTCTTCGTCCACCAGGGCTACAGCCCGTACCTCGAGTTCACGCTCCGCCAGGCGCGCACGGCGGACCCGGAGGCCGACGTCGTCCTGCTCGGCGACGCCGACAACGACCGGTTCCCGTTCGTCCGCCACGTCGACGCGACGGCGCCGGCCTACCGCGCGGCGACGGCCGAGGTCGCCGACGTGTACCGCCACTACTCGACGAACCGGGCCTCGTTCGAGCTCGGGTGCTACGAGCGGTGGTTCCGCCTCCGCGCGTTCGTCGAGGCGGAGGGGCTCGACGACGTGCTCGTCCTCGACTCGGACGTTCTCCTGTACGCGACCGAGGCCGAGATCCGCCGGACGCACCTCGGCGGCGCGTCGCTCGGCGTCGCCCACCCCCGCGAGCAGCCGCCGCTCGGGTGGACGACCTCGGCCCACGTCTCGTACTGGACGCGCGAGCGGCTCGGCGACTTCTGCGACTACGTCGTCCGGTCGTTCGCCGAGGCGGGAGCTCGCGCTCGCTACGAGGAGAAGTGGCGGCACCACCTCGACGAGGGGCTTCCGGGCGGCGTCTGCGACATGACCACGCTCTACCTCTACGTGACCGACACGTTCGGTCCGGAGGGTGCGTGGCCGGACGAGATCGTCAACCTGCTGTCCGTCCGCGACGGGGCCGCGTTCGACCACAACGTCGGCGAGGCCGCGAACGAGTGGCCGGGCGAGTACGTCGTCCACGGCGGGGCCAAGGCGATCCGGTGGGAGGAGGGAGCGCCCGTGGGCAAGAACCTCCGGACTGGGGAGGACGTCCGCTTCCACGCGCTCCACCTCCAGGGCCACAGCAAGGCCCGGATCCCCGCGCTGTACCGGGGCCCGGGCTTCCCGCAACAGGCGGCGATCCGGCGGCAGATGACGTCGCACTACCGCCTGCGCGGCCTCGCGAGCCGCCTCCTTCGGCCCGTCCGGTTCCTCGTCGGCCGCCTCAAACGCTGACCGCTACAGCCGTGCGAGGACGTCCTGCCACCGCGCGCCGACGGCCTCGGGGCTGAACGCGGCCTCGAACCGGGCCCGCGCAGCGACCGAGGCGGTCGCCCAGCGGTCGGCAGCGGCGAGGGCCTCGACCGCCTCGGCGACGGCGTCGGGCGAGTGGGCCGGCACGAACCGCCCTTCGACGCCATCGGTGATCATCTCCGGGAGCCCGCCTTGGCGCGTCACGACGACCGGCGTCCCGGCGGCGAGGGCTTCGATCACCGTGAGGGGCTGGGCTTCGATGGGGTAGGCCGTCGGGAGGGCGAACACGTCGGCGTCGAGGAGGAGCGCCCGGAGACGCTCCCGGTCGGAGACGCCGCCGAGCACGCCGACGCGATCGCCGAGGCCGAGTGCGTCGATCCGCTGGTGAAAGGCGGTCTCCTCCCGGTCCGACGGCCACCGCCCGACGAACGTCCCGTGTGCCTCGACGCCGCGGTCTCGGAGAGCGGCTAGGGCGTCGAGGACGTCGTCGTAGCCCTTCGACGGGATCATGTTGGAGAGGAACAGCACGCGGACGCCTGCCCGGCTCCGCCGCCGGTCTCGGGCTGCTGCGACCTCGTGGGGTGAGGGCGTGGCAATCGCGTCGATCGTGTTCGGCACGACCCACCGCTTGGCGTCCGGCACGAACGGGGCGCACCGGTCGGCGAGGCTTTCCGACAGGAACACGATGCCGCGGAGCCGGCGGACGAGCGCGCGGCCCGTCGCCGCGGTCGCGGGCGACCGGAACAGCTGGTCGAAGTCGCCGCGGTGCACGACGCCGACCACCGGGCGCCGTCCGAACGCCGGGACGACCGTCAGGAGATCACGCGCGTGCCCGAGCGCAGACGGCGAGATCGAGGGCCACAGGATGGGCGCCTCGGGGTGGGCCCGGAGCTCGCGGCGGAGCGCGCGCGGACGGCGGAGAAAGTGGAGCACGCGGCCCACCCCGAGCCGCTCCGACAACGCTCCGAAGTGGGTGTCGGGCGGGCCCACGTCGTGCCGGCTCACGTCGAAGCTCCCCCCCTCGGGCGACGTCAGCAGGGCGGCCAGCCGCTCCGTGGCGATGGCCTGCCCGTCGATGGGGGGCGGGAACCGGCCGACGACGGCGACGGGGCGGTCGGTCGCGGGGGTCATGCCTCGACGGTGTGGAAGGAGGACGCGTCGCGCGCGCCGACTCGGAGGGCCCAGAGCACGGCGCGCGCTGCGAGGCTCAGGCCGCGGTCGGAGCGTGGCTCCCCGAGGCGGACGGCTTTGTGCAACCCCTCGCCATAGGTCTCGGGCGTGAACCTCGACACGAGCGCACGGGAGTGCGCGCCGAACGCCGTCCGCTCCTCGTCGGAGAGCATGGCGAGCCGGAGCATCGCCTCCGTGAGCGCGGTCTCGTCGGTGGGGGGGAAGGTGTACCCGTTCCGGCCGACCTCGACGAGGTCGGCCGCGGCGCCCGTCCCGGTCGAGATGAGGAGCGGGAGGCCGGCCGCCGCCGCCTCGTTCACGACGAGGCCCCATTGGTCGTTGAGGGCCGGGTGGACGAACGCGCCCGCCAGCCCGTAGTACGCCGGGAGGACGGCCGCCTGCTGGAAGCCCGCGAACACGACGCCGTCTCCGGCCAGCCGCTCCAGTTCGTCCCGTCTCTCACCGTCGCCGAGGAGGACGAGTGGCCAGGGGAGGGGGCCCCCGGTCTCGGCTCGCGCTCGGTAGGCCGCGTAGGCGCGGACGAGCGCCGGGAGGTTCTTCCGCCGGATGAACCGGTTGGAGGCGAGGAAGAAGGGCACGCTCGGCTCGTCGAGGCCCGGCAAGTCACGCCACCGCTCGGGCGCCTGTCTGGCGGCCTCCGCCCCGGCCGCGAACGCCGCGTTGTTGACGACGTTCATGCCGGTGACGACCGCCTCGGGCGGGATTCCGAGGTCGATCGCGTAGGCGCCGTGTTCGGCGCCCGAGGCGAAGCACGAGTCGAACTGGCGGACGAGGGTGCGCTTGACGGCCTCCCGGAGCGGGCTCCGCGCGGCGTCGACGGCCCGGCTGTCGTAGAGCATGACGGCCGTCCGCCGGTGGCGCCGGCACCATGCCACGACCGCCCGGGCGTCCGGCGTCGAGTAGCTCGACACGGCGACGGCGTCGGGGTCGATCCGGTTGAGCGCGGCCGTCACGCCGGCTTGGATCTGGGACGGGGAGAGGTCCTCGAACACCCGGCCAGGAAACGCGACCTCGCGCCGAAAGGGCGTCGGCTCGCGCTCGACCTCCCATTCGTAGAGTCGGTCGTCGGTCGCCACGTCGAGGGCGACGGCCTCTCCGCCGTCGCGGGCGAACCGTTCGTGCGCGCCGCGGACGCGGGCGAGGTGGTACGGTCCCAGCCGCGGCCAGACCAGGCAGACGCGCCGGGGGGAGGAGGGCTCAAACACGGGTCGGTCCGGCGAGGACGTCGAGGATCGGGGCGGTGAAGGCGTCGACCGTGTGCGGGCGCACGAAGGCATCGGCGTCGGCGAGGTCCGAGTCCGAACGCGGGACCTCGAGGGCGTGCTCCAGCGCCCGTGCGAACGCGGCCGCGTCGGTGGGGTCGGCCGTGTGCCCCAAGCCGTGCGTGCGGACGGCGTGGCCCATCCACCCGTACGCCTGCGACACGACGGGCGTGCGAGACGCGGCGGCGCGGACCAGGAACCCGCTGGAGCCCACGTGCCGGTCGTAGGGCAGCGCCAGACCGTCGGCCGCGTCGACCAGCGCGGCGAGGGCCTCGGGCGAGAGGTACGCGTCGTGGAGCACGACTTGGACCCCGGCCGCCTCCGCCTCGGTGATCGCCCGGTCGAACTCGCCCCGGTCGGAGACGGCGACGCGTCCGGCAAGGACGGCCGCCGTGCGCGCGGCGACGTCCGGCCGGAGGGCGGCGAGCGCGCGGAGGCCCCGCGTGATCCCCTTCCGGTCGTCGAGGGCGCCCGCGAACGCGACGAGTTGGCGCCCCGGCTCGACGCCGTAGCGGGCGCGGACGGCCTCTCGCCCCTCGCTCGGAACCTCGGGCGGGGCCGGGTCGAGGAGCGGCCGCACACGGGCCCGCGTTCCTCGAGACAGCGCGGGGACCGCCGAGGGGTCGAGGCTCAGGACGTCTGTCAGGAGGGGGTGGCGGAGGGCGTGCCGCGTCAGCGCCGTCTTGAGCCGCTGGCGGACCTGCTCTCCGAGCGACTCGGGTGGAGAGCCGATCTCCGAGTAGTGGAGCGACGGCCGGAACAGGATGCCGCCCAGCCGCGCGACGCCGGGCAGGGGCCGCCGGGCCGCGAGCGGGGCGAGGTAGTGGTCGAGAATCTGGACGACGACTCGCTGGGCGTCGTGCCGTGCGACGGCGTCGGCGAGCGGGGTCCAGCGGTCGAGCGCCGTGAGGGTCGACAGCGACGAGCCGCGCGGTTCGCTCGCGGCCGCGAGGTCCAACTCGATGCCGGCTCGGTCGGCGGTGGCGCGGAGCTCGGGGCGTCGCGCGGCCAACTCAGCGGGCGCGCCGATCACGAGCCGTCGGCCGGCCGGCCGGGCGCGCTCCCAGGCCCGGGCGACCCAGAGGAGGTATTCCGCCTGGTGGGCGCCGACGTTCGGCTCGAAGACGAGGGAGGTCGCGGTCATGGGCCGGGGCGGAGCGCGTCGCGGAAGGCGCGGAGCCCGCCGCTGAGGGCCGCCGTCAGCGCCCAGGCCGCGAGGACCGCCGGGATCCATGCCCAGAGGGGCCAGACCGCACAGAACGCCCACGCCGCGACCCCGGCAGCGATGGCGGGCGGGACGGCCCGGAGCCACGCCGAGGCGTGGAGGGCGCCGGTGTCGCGTCTGTGGAGCGCGGCCATCCCCACGAGGATCGAGGCCTCGGTGCAGAGGGTCGCGCCGGCCGCCCCCGCGGTCCCGAACGGACCGATGAGCACGGCGTTGAGCACGGCGTTGAGCACGGCCCCGGCCGTGACGACGACGAAGTAGGCCCGCTCGCGGTCCCATGCGGTCAACGGCACGCCGTACGTCATCGCGAGGTAGACGACGCCGGCGTTGGCCAGGAGGAGCTGGAGGGCGGGCCCTGCCTCGGCGTACTCGGGGCCGAACAGGGCGTCGAGGAGGGGCGCGGCGGCGAACGGCGCCACAGCGATGACGGGCAGGCCGATCAGGAGGAGCGCGCTTGCGAACCGGCGGGCGGCCTCGGCCTTCTGCTCGCGCGTGGCCGCCCGGGCGAGGGACGGGAAGAACGCCGGGAACAGCGCCGTCGCCGGGGCCACCGCCAGGGCGTACACCTTGTAACCGGCCCCGTAGAGTCCCACCTCGGCCGTCGTCCGAAGCGCCTCGAGCATGATCTTGTCGAGGTTGTAGTACACCTCGCTCATGAACGCCGAGGCGGCCAGCGGGACGGCCGGGATCAGGAGCGCTCGCCACGACGCCGTGCTCAGCCTCGGACGCCCGAACTCGCCGGCGTACGCCACCAGCAGCACGGCGTTGGCGACGAGCGGGGCCACGCCAACGGCGACCGCCGCGACCACGACGTCCGTGCCGTCGCGCACGAGGGCGAACGCGAGGCCGGCGAGGAGGGCGGCGGCCCCGGCCGTCCGCAGCGCGACCACCCACATCCGCTCGACACCCTGGTACACCCAGTCAAGCTGGACGGCCCGGGCGACGAGTTGGAGCGACAGGATCGTGAGGGCGGCGGCGGCGGCGGCCGTCCCCGCTACCCACACCGCGATGCCGACGTAGGTCGCCGTGGCGACGAGCGCGAGCGCCAGTCGGAGCCCGAGCACGTTCGCGACCAGCCTGTGGAGCGCCGCGGCGCCGTCCGAGGCCCGGGCGATCTCGCGGACGGCGACGACATCAAGGCCCAGCGCCACCGCCAGCAGGAAGTAGGAGAGGATCGCGAGGCCGAGCGTGATCAGTCCGAACCCCTCGGGGCCGAGGACGCGCGACAGGTAGACCCACGCGGCGAAGTTGACCACGAGCGTGACGGCCTGCCCGACGCCGAGCGCCAGCGAGTTCTGACCGATGGTCCTCGCCTTAGGACCCGCCACGCTCGGCCCGGGCCGTCAGGAACGCGGCCCGATCCGCCACCCCGTTGGTGAGACCCATCAACAGCGTGACCACCAGCATCTGATCGAGGATCGAGAACGGGTTCGAGGTGACCGACGCGAGGGAGAGGGCGACGAGGGTGGCCGTCCCCCCGAGGGCACACGCCCGACTGGCGGCCTCGAGCCGCGGGTTCTGGGTGGCGACGACCCCCCGGAGGATCCCGCCGACCCACACCGTGAGCATGGCGAGGAGCCCGAAGATCCCGGTCTTGAACCACAGCGCCACGTACCCGTTGTGGAGGAAGGCCCAGTGGAGCGTGCTGTATGACACCATGTCGTAGCGCGTGACCTGGACGCCCCATCCGTACCCCAGGATGGGATTGACGCGGATCCGCTCCCACGCCGCCGAGGTCTCGGCGAACCGGTTGACGAGCGAGATGTCGCGCATCGTCGCCGTCGAGAGGGTTGCAAACCGGCGGATGGTCCCGTCGGCGAGCAGGGCCAGTTCCTCGGGGAACAGCGCGACGGCGAGCGCTGCAACGAAGGCCAGGCCGAGCGCTACGTACACCGCGATTTGGACGCGCGCGCGGCCCGGAGCGACGAGCCACAGGAACCCGAGCCCCAGCGCCCCGGAGACCCAGAAGCCCCGAGATCTCGTCAGGATGAGGGCGGCCAGGAAGGCGCCCGTCGCCACGATGCAGATCCCCCGCGTGGTCCACCGTCGCGACACCGTCAGCGCGGCGAGGCTGAGGAGGAGGCCCGACGTGATCGACGTCTCGCCCATGATGAACCGGGCGTCGGCAATCTGCCACGCGGCGTCGGCGCTGTTGACGACGGCACGGAGGGCGAGCCCGTTGGAGATGGCGGAGTAGGCGCCCAGCCAAGCTAGCCCGACCGCCACTGTGACGGCCCCTCTCGGAGAGCGCGTCGCGGCATCTTTGACGGGGAAGTACAGCGCGAATGGGAGGGTAGCCAGGAGGTCGGCCCGGAAGTCGTAGGCGTTCATCCCAAACACAACCCCGAGCACGGCTCCGAGCGGGGCGATCCCGAACAGCCACACCGCCGCGGCTCGGTCGGGCAGGGACGACACGAACCGCCGCCCGGTCGCGAGCGCCGTCGCGTACCACGTGGCGAGGTAGCCCACGAGAAGCACGCCTGCTAGGACCTCGCCGACCCCCAGGCCCTCTTCGCCACCGACGAGAAGCGCTGCTGACCCCAGCACGGTCGCCAGCTGCACCAGCGGCGAGGGCCGGCCGAGCGCGAGAGCCAGCCCGGTGGTCAGCGCGATGGGGACCGCCCACACGACCTGCGACCCGCTCGCGACGATGAGGCCGGTTACCAGGAGCACGAGCGCGCCGGCCCCGACCGCCGCGGCGACCGCGAGGCGCATCTGGAGGCGGAAGGAGGAGGCGAGGGAAGGGGCCTCCATGTCCTAAGCGCCCGCCTCCAGCCGGGCGAGCACCGAGGGCAGACGCTGGCGGATCCACGCGACGACGAGCGCCAGGACGACCGCGAGGAGCCCGACCGACAGCGTCGCCCCAATGACGAGGAGCGACCGGCGCGGTTCGGCCTTCCGGGCCGGCGGCGTTGCGGGGTCGAGGACCTGGACGGCGTCGGCATCGCGCTGTTCCTGGAGCGCGGCCTGCTCGTAGAGCGGTTGGACGGTCTCGATGATGGCCCGTTGGATCTCGAGCTCCTGGAGAACCTCGGCGTACTGACGCTGGACGCGCGGGAGGCCGCTGAGGCCGGGGAGGCCCGCCTCGGCCCCGCCCCGGAGTCGGTCGACCTGACCCCGCGCGGCCTGGAGCCCTGCGCGGGCCGACTGGACGTCGGGGTTGTCGGGTCCGAACTGGGAGAGGAGCGCTTGGAACTGGACCTCGGCCGTCGCCACCTCGGCCTGCGACGCCGCGAGCGCGGAGAACAGGGCCTCGGCTTGCGCCGTCGGCTCGACGACGCCGGAGCGCTCTTGGAGGGACTGGAGCTCGGCCTGGGCCGAGTCGAGGTCGGCGTTGGCCTGGTCGAGGCGCCGCTTGAGGAAGACCCGGTTGTCGGCCGCGCTGCTCGACTGGAACTCGATGTTCCGCTCGTTCAGCCGCGCGACGAAATAGTTCGCCATCTGGGCGGCCGTCTCGGGGTCCTCGTCGAGGACGGAGATCCCGAGGTAGTCAAAATCGAGGGCGACCTCGAACTGGGCCCGGTCGGTGAGCTCACGGACGGCCGCGTCGAACGGGTGGTCTTCGTCCTGGAGTTCGTAGCGATCGACGAGGTCGAACCGCTCGACCACGGAGGCCATCGTGGAGGGGCTCGACAGGATGGCCATGTAGCGCGTGAACCCGGCGCCACCGCCGGACAGCAGCGCGGCGGCCGTCGGGGAGATGCTGCTCAGGGCGCTCGCCATGAGGCCGCCGCCGCCGTCCTCGGGCATGAGCACGCGGGTCTCGGCGCGGTACCGGTTCGGGATCTGGAGCGAGATCGCGACCGAGGCGATCGCGGCCAGCACCGTCGCCCCGACGATCCACCACCGGCGGCGGTAGAGGACGGAGCCGGCCCACCACAGCCGGGCCCGCGAGCGGTCGGTCGCCGCCGCACGAGCCTCGTCAAGTCGGTCGGCGTCGAAGTAGTCGCCCCCATCGGGCGGGATCTCGCTGGCCCCGTCGCCGGCGGCGACGAGCCTCGAGGCGAGCACGGGGTCGGAATCGGACGGACGGGCCATGCCGGCTACTGCGCAGAGATGAAGTAGAGGATCGGGCTGATGATGGCGGCCAGCGCGGTGATGGTCTGGACCACGAACTGCCGGTTGGCCCGGGCCGCCTCCTGGTCCGCCCGCTCCGCTTGGAGCCGGAGGTTCTCTTCCTGGAGCGCCAAGCCCTCAATGGAGGGCGAGTCCGAGGTGTTCGGCCGGTCGACGAAGACGGCGTCGCCGGCCTCGACCGGCGTCTCGCGGCCGGCGGTGAACAGTCCCGTCCGCGCGTCGACGGTGTAGGTCGTGGTCGCGACCGGGCCCGGGCCGCCGGCGAGGTCGACGTAGTCGCCAGCGGTGAGGCCGGGCCGGAACGGGACGTAGCCCGGAGCCCCGACCTGCCCGAACACGCGGACGGCGCCGACGTCGTGGGGGACCACGAGCCGGTCGCCGTCGCGGAGGACGACGTCCCCGCCGCCCCGAAGGGCGGCGGGGACGTCGATGGAGAGCCGGGGGGTCGAGACGTATTCCTGGGCGTAGTAGCGGCGGCCGAAGAGGCCGAGCTCGCTGAGCTGCCCCGGCGCCGTGGCGGTCGAGTCGAAGGCGGAGACGGCCGCCGGGCGGTCGCCCTGAGGGGCCTGCGGGGACCGGAGCTGCTGGGCCCGCGCGGCCTCGGGCTCGGAGCGGACGGTGCGCTCGATGTACGCTCCCCGGACCAGCGCGTCGGGGGCGAGCCCGCCGGCGGCCTCGACGAGGTCGTCGAGGGTAGTCTCGCCCGATACGATGGGGTAGGCGCCTGGGAACGCGACGGCCCCGATGGCGCTGGCGTAGCCGGCCTGGGGCGCCGCGGCCACGACCGAGATCTGGTCCCGCGGGGCGAGGTCGAGGCGGGCCGCCTCGGCGAGGGGGACCTCGACGCTCTCCGTCTGGCTCCCCGCCCTCCGCGTCCGCCGGACGATGGCCCCGCTCCCCTCGAGGCCCAGGCCGCCCGCCACGGCGACGAGGGCCGCAGCGGTGTCGTCGGGCCGCCAGTCGTAGTACCCCGGACGCTCGACGTCCCCGCTCACGCTGATGCCCTCGCGGACCGGGTCGAACGTCGGGACGAACACGGCGTCGCCGTCGGCGAGCATCGGGTTGTACTCGAGGTCGCCCGTCGTGTAGTACCGGTAGAGGTCGACG
This sequence comes from Rubrivirga marina, assembly GCF_002283365.1. Lineage (NCBI taxonomy): Bacteria > Pseudomonadati > Rhodothermota > Rhodothermia > Rhodothermales > Rubricoccaceae > Rubrivirga > Rubrivirga marina. The sequence goes on from NZ_MQWD01000001.1 coordinate 2,155,498, forward strand.
CGGCGCTCGGACCCGTCTCGGCCCGTCACGCGGACGTTCCGAAGCGCGACGCGGCGTTCGACCTCGAACCGCGGCGGCGTCGCGTAGTCGGCCAATTCGAGCGGGTTGAGGCCGCCGGTGGTCTCGGCGATGGCGTCCTCGACCCGCCCGAGGGCCGTGACGATCTGGCGGCCGGGGAGGGGCACGGCGCCCGAGACGTAGACGGCGAACCGGCGGGGCACCGAGAGCGCCACGTCCGTCGGGACGTTGGCGTAGCGGCGGCGGAGGGCGGCGCGGGCCTCCGCGGCGACGGCGGCCAGCGTCCTCCCCGCGGCGTCGAACGTGCCGGCCTCGGGCACGACGAGGAGCCCGTCGGCCGTCACTACCGTCTCGGTCTGCCGCGGCGGGCTCGACACGGAGCCCCCGCCGACGGACACCGTGAACACGTCACCGGGCCCGACGACATACTCTCGCGGGTCCACCGGCCCCCCAAGGACGATCTCGTCCGTCGCGGACCGCGTCGCGCGAGCCGACGCGCTCAGCGCGGAGATCCGGGCCGACGACGTGGTGGGCGGGACGATCTGAGAGGCGACGTCAGGGCTCGCGAGGAGGCAGACGGCCGCGAGCACGGGCAGAGCGATCCCGCGGACGGGAAGAGGCATGGGGGCGCCGGGAGGAGAGCAGGCGTAGCAACCGTGGCCGAAGGTACGGTCCGATCTGAGAAGGCCGGTGGGATTCGGCCGGACCTCCGGGCCTCGGACGGGGTCAAAACGAGGCCCTTCCCCCGGCCGTGCCCGTGCCCGCTCGTCTCGCCCCCGCCAAGGTCAACCTCGGCCTCTATGTCCTCCGCCGCCGCCCCGACGGCTACCACGACCTCTCCACGGTCTTCCTGCCCCTGGGTTGGGCCGACCGGCTCTCGGGCCGGCGGGCCGACGAACTCGTCCTCACGACGACGGACCCGGGGCTCCCGACCGACGGGTCGAACCTCGTCGTCCGCGCGGCCCTGGCGCTCCGCCAGTGGGCCGGCAATCCGGCGCTCGGCGCCGCGCTCCACTTGGAGAAGCGTGTGCCCTACGGCGCCGGGCTAGGGGGCGGCTCGTCCGATGCCGCTGCCGCGCTCCGCCTCCTCACCGGCCTCTGGTCCCTCGACGTCCCCGAGGCCGACCTCCACGCCCTCGCCCTCGGCCTCGGATCTGACGTCCCGTTCTTCCTCGACGGCGTGCCCGCTTACGGGACGGGGCGCGGCGAGCACCTTGATCCGCTCCTCGACCCCGACGGGCAGCCGTACCGCTGTCCCTTCTGGCTCGTCGTCGCCGTCCCCGACATCCACGTGTCGACGGCCGAGGCGTTCGCGAGCATCACGCCCGACGATGGCTCCCGGCCCGACCTCGCCGCGGCGGTGGTCTCGAACGACCTCGTCCGGTGGCGGGCCGAGGTGACCAACGACTTCCAGGGACCGGTCGAGGCCACGCACCCCGAGATCCGAGCGGCCCGCGAGGCCCTCCTCGACGCGGGGGCCGGGCACGCCGTCCTGTCAGGGACCGGCGCCGCGGTCGTCGGCGTGTTCGAGGCGGAGGACACAGCGGTCGAGGCGGCCGAGGCCCTGCCGGCGACGTGCCGGGTGTGGACCGAGCTGCCGGAGGGGGAGTAGGCCGGCCCTCTCCGCCTCGACGCCGAGGCGGGCGCGCCCGGCGGGCACTACCGCGCCGCGTCCACCTCGCGCTCGATCTCGAGCGCCGCGGCCACGAGGTCGTCCTTGATCTTTTCGAGGTTCTCATGCTGGTCGACGTAGCGCTCGACGGCCTCTTTGAGCGACGTGTCCTTGCGGACGACCGTCCGCCGCTGGCGCTCGACGCCGTCGAGCTCGCGCTCGACCGCCGCGACCGTGTCGGCCTCGGCGAGCGCGTCGCGGATGGCGGCCTCGTCGACCGGCGGCTGCTCCTCGCCCACGCGGTACCGCACCCGGACGACCGCGTCGGCCACGTCGTGCCGCGCGATCTCTGCGAGGACGGCTGCCGTGGGGTCCTCGGCCTCGGTCGCGTCGACGGCGATGGGCACGAAGCGGCGGGCCGGCGTCGCGACGAACTCGAATGCCGTTCGCCTTCCCGGCTCGCCCTCGGGGTTGATCTCGACGAGGACGAACCCCTTGTCGGCGTCGTGCTCCTTGAACGAGATCCGCTCGATCGACGACGAGTAGACGACGGGCGGGCCCTCGCCGCGCGCGAACGCCTCTGCGTTCCGGTCCTGGAACCGGTGGATGTGCCCGAGCGCCACGTAGTCGACGCCCGGCTGCGCCAGCTGGGCAACGGTGAACGTCGGCTCGTGAGCGATGAGGCTGGCCCGCTCGCTCCCGCTGAGCTCCGAGCCCTGGACCGTGAGGTGCGCCGCGACGAGGAGCGGGACCGCCGGGTCGGCCTCGGCCGCGCAGCGCTGGACGAACGCCGTGTAGTAGTCCTCGACGAGCTGGCGGATCTCGTGGGGCGTCTTGCCGCGGTACTCGTCGCGCGCCAGGATTTTCGAGCGGATGGGCCAGGGGAGCGCGACCAACTGGAGCGGCCCGCTCTTGGTCTGGATCGGCCCGCCCGGCTGGCCCTCGGCCCGGAACGTCGGCTGGGCGAACACCTCGACCGTCCCGTCGAGCACGCCGAAGATGTCGACCGACGACGCCTTCCCGAAGCTGACCGGGTGGTCGTGGTTGCCCACGACCATGGCGACGGGGATGCCCGCCTCGAGCACGGGCCGGAGCGCCTCGGCGAACTGGCGCTGCTGCGTCGGCGTGGGGTCGGCCGTCCGGTAGGCGTCGCCCGCGAACAGGAACAGGTCGACGTCCTCGTCGAGCGCGCGCTGCACGACGACGTCGAAGCAGCGGCGGAAGTCGAGGAGCCGCGTGTTGAGGCCCGTCGCCGGGTCGAGCCGCCCGTGCGTCTCGTACCCGAGGTGGACGTCGGCGCAGTGGAGGATCTTCATGCCCCAAGACTACGACGACGGGGGGGCCAGCCTCGCGGGTGCCGCCGGCTTGGCGCGGAGGCTCCCACTCGTCGCGGGGGACCCCTCCGCCTACGGGCCGAGGACTCCTATCGACTTGGTCGCTGCGGTTCTCGTGCGCTCCTGGCGTCGGCCTGTGCGGACGCCAGGAGCAGATCCCTCTCGCGCTATCGGACGAGAGCCATTCGCATCGACCGGGCGAACGGGCCGGCCTCCAAGCGACACACGTACACTCCCGTCGCCAGCCCCGCCGGATCGAACGACGCCTCGTGCCACCCGGCCGGCTGGGCCTCGTCGACCAGGACGGCCACCCGTCGGCCCAGCGCGTCGAAGACCGTGAGCCGAACGGCGGCGTCCTCGGGGAGCGCGTAGCGCAGGATCGTCCGCGACCGGAACGGGTTCGGCCGGTTCGGCTCGAGCACGTACTCCTCGGGGAGCGCCGCCGCGGCGAGCGACCCGCTCGGGCCCTGGGCTACGAGCGGCGACGGTGGGGCCGCGTAGATCGGACCGGCCTTCAGCGCGGCGTACCCGACCACCTCCGCCCCGTGCGACGTCTCGGCATCGGCCGACTGCTCCTCCTCGACCCGGACCTCGATCCCGCTCGGGCTCAACGACAGGGCGCGGAGCGCGGAGGGGTCGGCTCCGTTCGTCGTCTGCATCGTGGCCACGACGACTGGAGCCGTGGCGAACGGGGCCCCGAACGAGATCGCGCCGGCCGTGTTGGTCACGCGGTTGGTCGTCCGGTTCACCTCGAGCTCCCCGGCGGTGCCCCCCGGCGTGACGGCCACGTACGCCAGCGTCTCCTGGCCGAAGCCTGGGATGGACTCCTGGGCCTGGAGCCTCGCTTGGAACGAGGTCGTCCCCACGTTCCGGAGCCGGACGGTCGCCGCCTGCGGGGCCGTGGCCGTCACCACTTGGGTGAGGACGACGGGCGCTGCGGCGAATGGCGCTGAGAGCGAAACCACCTGGAAGCCCCCATGGGCCACTGCGGTACCGGCTTCGAGCAGTTGCCCGCCGGCCAGCGTGTGGACGCCCCGCTCAACGACGAGGTAGGGGACCGTCTCCGTCCCGTGGACCCCATCGAGGTAGTCCCACTCGTCGAGTTGGAACTCGAACCCGGTCCCCGTCACGTTCCGGACCCGGATTGTCAGGGGCGCCGGGTCGGAATAGGAGGGGGGGGCCATGATGACGATGGGGTCCGAGAACGAGCGCTGAAGGAGCACCGTATTCCACGCGCTGCCGCTCGCCTGCGACACGGTCACGGAGCCCGCCTCGGCGATCGGGGGGGCGTTGCCAGAGCTGCGAGGGCTCTCCGCAGGTCCCGTCCCCGTCGGCGTGTACGATGCGTCTGTCGTGAGGAGGAGCCGGTCGAGGACGAGTCCGTCCTCCCGCATCCACACGCTGATGACATGCTCGCCCGCCGAGCCGACCGTGAGGGTCGCCCGCGAGTTCTGGTCCATCGTCCTGTTCGCCCACGAGAACCCGTTCCGGACGGTCGAGACCAAGCGGTCGGCCGAGGCCGGGCCCGTCCCGTCGATCCCGGCGTGGAACGAGTCGTCGGCGTCGGAGCCGGCGAGGACGCGGCCCCACACGTAGTACGTCCCCGGCGTCGAGAACTGGGCGCGGAACCGGAGCTCGGGGGCCGTGTCGACGAACCCGGCGTTGATGTTGGCCCCCGTGTTCGGGAGCGCCCCGAGGGCCGTCCCGACGGCGCCCGAGGCCGGGGTGGCCGTCCACGACTGGCCCCCGCGGGCGACCGACTCGTTGGCGTTCTCGGCCTCGGCGACGACGAGCCCTCCCGACTCGAGGAAGGGGCCAGAGCCCGACGGCGTCGGGGCCGTGGCCGTGACGGACTGGGAGGCCGTCCCGGTCGCCCCCTGGTCGTCGGTCACGGTGAGGGTGGCCGTGTACGTCCCGGCCGCCGCGTACGTGTGGGCGGTCGTCGCCCCGGTCCCCGTCGTCCCGTCCCCGAACGCCCACGCGTACGAGGCGATCGTCCCAGCGCTGTCGGTCGACCCCGACCCGTCGAACGTGAACGCGAGCGGGTTCGACGGGCTCGCCGTCGCCGTGAACGAGGCGACCGGCGGCTGGTTGGCCGCCCCGGAGATGACCTCGATGGCGGAGAGCATCGGGTTGTCCTTCGACGCGAGGAACGACACGTTCAGGACGTTCCCCGTGACCGTCGTCTGGAACGTCTTGACGAGGGCCGCCCGGACCCCGACCTCGGCGAAGATGTCGAGGTCCGTCAGGACCCGCTGGCCCTCCATCGTCACCGAGAACACGCGCTTCCCGACCGTCGCCGCCGGGGCCCCGCAGCTCCCCCAGTAGATCTCGGCGAAGTGAAGCCTCACCGTGTACGCCCCGTTCGGGACCGGGACGTTCAGGGCGAACGCCTTCGGGGCGCTCCCCGTGACCGGCTCGAGCTCCGTCCGGTAGAGGTCGTCGTCGGTCGTCCCGGCGATGTCGCCGAGGTCGCACGTCGGCGTGTAGCCCTGGCCGTTCGTCGTGAACCGGCTCGACTCGTACGCCACGCCACCCGTCGTCACGGCCGGGCCGCCGGCGTTGAGCCGGGCCGGGACCGTGGCGGCGACGGGGTCGGCCGGGGTCACGTTCGAGACGAGGTAGACGTTGTCGTTGAAGTCGTAGTTGATCCCGGCGAAGTCCATCCCCATGAGGTACGCGTTGGGGATGGGGGCGCCGCTCGGGTCCTTGGCCGGCCAGAACCGGACGTGGTGCCCGCACGTCCCGGCCCCGCTGGAGCAGTCGTCGGGCGTCGGGTCGTTCCGGTACGGGTCGCTCCACTCGGCCCCGCTTACGCGGAACCCGAAGACGGCCCCCGGGCTTGGGTCGAAGCTGCCCGCGGCCAGGTCTGTGGTGCTCATGTTGATGCGGGGGAGCACGGTCTGGCCGTCAGCCGGTCTATGGCGGAAGATGAGGTTAGCCGACGACGACCCCCGGACGAACCAGTAGATTGGGTCGCCGGTCGTGCAGCACCCGTGGTACGCCGCGAGTTGACGGACCGTGATCGGCTGGGCCGAGTCCGCGGCCCGCCAGTACGACGAGAGGACCTCGTCGCCGACCCGCTCGACCCGGCCCCGGTTGTTGATCGACTGGCCGGAGAGGAGGACCTTCGTCTTGTACCCGAAGAGCTGCTCGACGAGCTGGACGAGGCTTGGCTCCTTGTTGTTCTCGGACACGCTCTGCCAGTACCCCCGGAGCGTGACGGCCGCGCTCGGTCGGGCCGGGTCGTTCGATCCGACCGTGAGCGCGCCGGAGTGGGTCCCCCGCGTCCCGTTGTTCAGCGTCCCCGTCTCGGCGATGAGCCGGACGGCGAGGTCCGCCGTGCCCCCGGCCGGGACCGAGAAAGGGAGGGCCGGGGGGGCGACGAGCTCGAACGGGCCGGCGAGCGTGAGGGCCGAGACGGTGAGGGCGGCGGTCCCCTCGTTCCGGAGCCGGACGCGGGCGACGTCATGGACGCCGTTGGCCTCGGGCGGGGCGGCGAGCGTTCCGATCCGGCTCATGACGAGGCGGTCGGGGAAGGGGGCCCCGTCGAGGTTCTCGAACCGGATCACCGGCGACTGCGCGAGCGCCGTCGAGGCCGTGAGAAGCGCCGCGAAAGTGGCAGCGAAAAGGGCAAGAGCCCTCGGGAGGTGGCCTGAGAGGACCATTGCCGTAGGCCGCAGATAGGAGCGGCAAAACCGGTGGTGGGAGGGCCGCCGTGCGGGGCCCGACACGGTCGTCGAGGGTCCACGGGCTCCGGGGCGATACCGGTTCTCGTACCAGCGGGTCGGCGGTGCAGAGGGGCGGGCGCTCGGCCCACACATATTCTGACGGAACCGACTCCCGGAGCCGCCTGGGACCGTCGTTCACCCGCCTCGAGGCTCTCCGTGACCTCACCTCAAGGGAGCGGAGAAAGGGCCAGCGGCCGGTGTCTCCCCGGTCTTAGGGGGAGGCACCGGCCGCGAGCGGGCGCAAGCGAACGGGGGGTTACCAACCGATCCGGCCGCCGGAGCCGCCACCCTGGGTCTGCGGGCGCGGCTCGGGGGCCGGCGCAGCGCGCTCGCGCTGGCGGAACCGGTCGATCATCTCGCGGGCCGGTCGGTCGGCCGTCTCGTTCTGGCGGTTGCCGCCGGCCCCCGCCCCCCCGCGCGAGCGGCGCGAGCGGCTGTCGCCCGGCCAGTAGCCCGAGTCGCCGATCCGGCTCCGACGCGTCGGGGGCTGGTAGTCCTCCGGCCGCTCCAAGTCGAGGTCGGGGTCGAGGCGGATGTCCTCGGGCCCCTCCGTCTGGAGCTTGCTGAAGAACGCGCCCACGTTGCGGAGGCCCGTCCGGCCGCCCTGCCCGACCGACGTCGAGGGGTACTTGATGCGCCGGTCGTCGAAGCCCGTCCACGAGCCGACGACGAGCTCGGGCGTCATGCCGATGAACCAGCCGTCGGCGTTCTCCTGCGTCGTGCCCGTCTTGCCGGCCATGTCGAGGCGCGAGACGCCCTCGAAGCCGCCGATCCCGCGGCCCGTGCCCGCCTGCACGACGGCGCGCATGGCGTCGAACGTGGTGTAGGCCGTGCTCGGGTTGAGGACCTCGCGGGCGACCGGCGTGAAGTCCTCGATCACGTTCCCGTAGCGGTCCTCGATCCGGTCGACGGCCAGGACGATCTGCGGCGGGACGTCCGCGTTCTGCGGGCGGTCCTCCTGGAGCGTCGGCCCGTGGTAGACGCCGTAGTTGGCGATCGTGGCGTAGGCCGTGACCATCTCGAGGAGCGAGACGTCCTGCGTGCCGAGCGCGATCGAGCGGGGGTAGCAGTCGTTCTTGCGGGCCTCGAAGGGCGGGCACGTCTCGGCGTCGAACTCGGGGAGCTCGAGCGGCGTGCGGATGCCCATCTGGTAGGCCGTCCGCGCGATCTCGGAGGTCCCGAAGTGCTTCGTGATCCGGGCTGCGACGACGTTGCGGGAGCTCCGGAGGCCCTCGGCGAGCGTCGTGTAGCCGGCGTAGCCGCCGCCCGAGTTCTGCGGGGCCCAGTCGCCCCAGCGGAACGGGCTGTCGAAGACGCCCGACTGCGGCGAGTACCCGTTGTTGAACGCCGTCGCGTAGGCGAACAGCTTGAACGTCGAGCCCGGCTGGCGTCGGGCCTGGCCGCCGTGGTCGTACTTGTTGAGCACGAAGTCGCGGCCGCCGACCCACGCCTTGACCTGGCCGCTCGTCGGGTCCATCGCGATGAGGCCGGCCTCGAGCCGCGTGCGGGCCTGCTTGAGCGAGTCCATGAACGCGCCGTTCTGGCGGAGCTGGGCGACGGCCTGCTCCGCGGAGGCGCCCTCGGCCGTGAGGCGGCGGAAGCGGTCGGTCTCGCGGACGTATTCGTTGACGACGGCTGTATTCCGGCTCCACCAGTACCCGAACGGGTTTGAGGGCGAGCCCCAGCCGTTGTTGACGATCCCCTGGAGCCGGTCCATCTCCTCTTGGACGGCCGCCGCCGCGAGGGCCTGCATCCGGCTGTCGATGGTCGTGTGGATGACGAGCCCGTCCTCGTAGGGGTCGTAGCCGTTGGCCTCGGCCCACTCGCGGAACCACAAGCGGAGGACCTCCGCGAAGTGCGGGGCGATGTTGTCCTCGTGGCTGTAGACGTCGAACGCGAGCCGGATCGGCGCCTCGCGGGCCGCCTGGTAGGCCGCCTCGTCGAGGACGCCCTGGTTCCGCATGTTCATCAGCACGACGTTGCGCCGGTTGATGGCGGCCTCGTTCTGGCTCTCGACGATGACCGGGCCCGGCTCGCTGTCTGTCGGGTCGGGGTCGGCGGCCCGGCACTCGGCCGAGATGCCGCCCTCGGCGAGGCACGGGTTGTAGCGGCTGTTGGCCGCGAGCATCCCGATCAGCGTGGCCGACTCGCCGGCGTCGAGGTCGAGCGCGGGCTTCGAGAAGAACGTCTGCGAGGCGGCCTCGATGCCGTAGGCGTTATAGAGGAACGGGACCGTGTTGAGGTAGGCCTCGAGGATCTCTGGCTTCGTGTACGTCCGCTCGAGGCGGACGGCGATGAGGATCTCCTTGGCCTTCCGAACGACGGACTTCTCGCCGACGCGGAAGCCGGTCGCGTCGCGGTAGAGGTTCCGCGCCAGCTGCATCGTGATGGTCGAGGCGCCGCGGGCCTCGCCGGACGTCAGGAAGTCCTTGAGGATGGCGCCGAAGGCGTAGAGGTCGACGCCCCAGTGGTCGAAGAACCGGCGGTCCTCGGTGGCGATGAGGGCCTGGGGGACGTAGTCGCTCATCTCGTCGAGCCCGACCCACGTCCGGTTCTCGTCCGCGTAGTAGCGGGCGAGCTCCTGGCCGTCGGCGGTGAGGACCTGCGTGGCGAGGAGGTTCTCCGTGTTCTCGATCTGCTCGAACGAGGGGAGGTTCTGGCTGAGGTAGGCGACCACGCCGAGGCCGGCGAACACGCCGAGGCCGATCAGCCCGAGCACGATGGCGAGCGCGCGGCCGACGCGGCGGCGGCGCTCGGCGGCGGGGCCCGTCGGCGGCGGCGGCGCGGCGGGGCCGGGCGGCGGCACGAGGCCGGCGTCGCGGGCGGCCCCGTCGCCGCCCGGCGTCCGGACGTCGGGCGAGCCGAAGAACGAGGCGAGCTCGTCGTCCTCGGCCGACCGCGCGCGGCGGGGGGCCGGGCGGGCCGCCGGGGCGCCGGCCGTGCCGCGCCGCTCGTCGAGGGCGGCGTGGCGGGCGTCGGGCGAGCCGAAGAAGGTCTCGAGCTCGTCGTCGGTGTACTGCGTGTCGTCGTCCATGGGGCCGGGCGCGAGCGCCGGAGGTCCGGAATCTAGAGGGTGGGGGCCGCCTCGGGGCGGGGAGACGCGGGTCGGTCCGCCTCGGGCGTGTCGCCGAGGCGGGAAGCGAGGGGCTCGGCGGCCCCGTCGCGCCAGCGGAAGAGGGCCGGGCCGTAGGCGTCGAGCCGCGCGAAGGTCCGACGGCCGAACCAGTAGCCGGGGTTGAGGTACGTCCCGTGGGGCATCTCCGTGAGGGCCTCTTGGTGCGAGTGACCGAACGCCACGAGGTCGGCAGAGGTCCGCTCCAGCGTCCGGCGGGCGGCGTCGGCGAGGCGCATGTCCGTTGCGGGCGCGGGCGCGCCGTCGGTCCCGAAGGTCCGGGCGACGCGGCGGGCGAGGGCGTAGCCGGCGTCGCCGGGGAGGCCCATGCGGTAGAGGCGGGCCATGAGCGGGGCTCGGAGGAGCGGCTTCAGACGGGGGGAGAGCCGGTCGGAGGCATCGTGGACGTCGCCGTGCGCAATATACAGGGCCCGCCCGTCGCGGCGCGGCTCCCAGGCGTCCCGCACCAGCGTCACGCCGACGTCGCGCTCGAAGAAGTCGAGGTGCCACGGGTCCCGGTTGCCGACGACGTAGACCACCTCGGCGTCGCGGTCGCACCACTCGGCCAGCAGCCCGACGAGGCGGGGCGCGGCCTTGGGGATGAGGTGGCGGTACTCGATGTACTGATCGTAGACGTCGCCGAGGAGGACCAGGGTGCCCCCCTCGTCCACGATCTCGCGCTCGTGCCGCCGCAGCAGGGCGACGGCGTCGCGCTCGGCGGCGCGCGTGGCATCGCGCGTGCCGCGGCCGAGGTGGAGGTCGGAGAGGAAGAGGAGCAGGGGGCGGAGGGCCAGGGGCCAGGGCGTGCGGGGCAAGAAACGGCGCCCCCCGCTCGGTCGCGTGCGCTGCGAGGATTCTTCGACCCGGGTGCGGACGAAGCCTCTGCGAGGGCTCATGGGCGCACCGAGGCGTGCGCAACTTCCCCCGCAGCGCCCCGTTCGCGGCGTCCACCCTGGCGTCCCCCCTCCGCCCCTCGTGCAGAACGCGTACCACCCGCCCTCGTCGTTCGGCCTGTTTCCACCGGTCGTCAAGAACCTCCTGATCCTGAACGGGCTGGCGTTCCTGGCGCAGGTCATCTTCGAGGCGCGGACGACGGAGCCGTTCGACGCGATCACGCGCCTCTTCGCGCTGTGGCCCATCGGGGGCCCTGAGGCCATCCAGTTCCGCGACGGACTCGTCGAGTTCGGGACGTTCCAGCCGTGGCAGCTCGTGACGAGCGCGTTCCTCCACGGCGGGTTCGGCCACATCCTCTTCAACCTGTTCGGGCTGTGGATGTTTGGCGGGGCCATCGAGCGCGTGATGGGGTCGAAGCGGTTCCTCGGGTTCTACCTCGCGTGCGTGCTGGGCGCGAGCCTGCTCCAGGTGGCCGTCACGTCGTGGCCGTTCCTGATGGGCGACGGCACGGGCATCCCGATCCCGACGCTGGGCGCCTCGGGCGGCGTCCTGGGCGTGATGGCGGCGTTCGGGCTGTTGTACCCCGAGTCCCCGATCTACCTCCTATTTTTCCCCGTCCCGATCCCGGCCAAGTGGTTCGTGCTCGGGTACGCCGCGTTCAGCCTGTTCGCCGGGGTCACCGACGTCCAGGCCGGCGTGGCCCACTTCGCCCACCTCGGCGGGATGCTGACCGGGGCTGTCGTCGTGCTGTACTGGCTGGGGCGGCTGCCCCTCCGCCCCCGGACCCGCCCCCTCTAACCCGGACCTCGCCCCAGGCATGGCCGCCGCCGACTCCCCGCTCTTCCGGTTCCAGCTGTGGCGGGCCGCGCTCCCGCCGGCCCTCCGGCTGCTGCTGACGGTCAACCTCGTGACGTACCTCGCGTACGTCGTGCTGGCGCTGCTCGCCGCGTTCGGCGTGCCGGCGATCGCCGTCGTCGACTACCTGATGCTACCGGCGAGCCCCGAGGGGGCCCTCCGCCTCCCGTGGACGCCGTTGACCTACGGGTTCGTCAACGCCTTCGGCGGGTTCTTCGGGCTGATCTCGTTCGTGTTCGGGTTCTACTGGCTCCAGTGGATGGGTCGGGACTACGAGGAGAGCTATGGGGCACACCGGCTGTTCGGGCTCTACGTCCTCGGTGCGCTCGGGGGCGCCGTGGTGGGCCTGGCGCTCGGCGCGCTCCTCCCGATGCCGCGCCCGTTCTACTTCGGGCTGTGGACGCCCGTGACGGCCGTCCTCTGCGCGGTCGCGACGCTCCATCCCGACCGACAGATCGGCCTGTTTCTGCTCGGCGTGGTCCCGATGAAGTGGATCGCCGTCGGGTTCGTCGTGCTCAGCCTCGCCTTCTCGGCCGACCTCACGGTGCTGGGCGCGGCGCTCGCGGGCGTCCTGTTCGGACGCGCGCAGCGGGCGGGGCGTGACCCGGCCTTTTGGGCCGCCCCGCTCTTCGGCGCCCGCCGTCGCCGGCCGGCCGCGAAAGCCGCGCCGGTCCGCAACAGCCCGTTCGGCCGGTCCAAAGCGGCCGGTGGCGGCCGCCCGGGGGCGGCGCCGAGCGCGCGCCTCGACGTGGACGCGATCCTCGACAAGATCCTCGAGAAGGGCTACGACAGCCTGACGGCGGAGGAGAAGGAGGCGCTCGACCGGGCCAGCCGTGACTGAGACGACGCCGACCCCGCACCGTCGCCGCGGGGCGATCGGGCGGGCGCTGCTGGCCCTCGTCGAGGCTCCCGTCGCGGTCGCCGTCCTCGTGGGTCTCGCGGCCCCGTGGCTCCCGCCGCGGCCCTACTGGTGGGCGCAGCTCGTCGCCATCGGGCTGCCGTACGCGTCGTGGGCGCTGGCGGCGTTCGGCGTGGTGTGGCTGCTCGGGCGGCGGTGGCGGGCCGTGGCGTTCCACGCCGTGCTGCTCCTGATCGTCGGCGTCCGGGCCGGCGGCCTCGGGCGGCTCGCCGAGGCGGGCACGGCCGGGCCGGACGACCTCGTCCTGACGACGTTCAACGTGCCCCAGTCCGGCCCCAGCCGCGAGGCCCTGGCCGATTCCGTCGTGGCCTTCGTGGGTGCCGCCGCGCCCGACGTCCTCTTGATGCAGGACGCCCACGTGGCGACGCGCGTCCGCGGCCCGTCGCTCGAGGGGGTCCAGGTGGAGGCCGTGCGGACGCGGCTGCCGTACCGGCTCGTGCTCCCGGCCCGGCTGGCCAACCACCCCGGCTGGCAGAGCAACTCGACCGACGTCCCGGTCTTCCTGCGCGAGGGGGCGGGCGTGGAGGTGGTCGAGCAGGAGGTGCTCATCATCGGCGTCGAGCGCGACCCCGACGTGTCGCTCGCGCTCCGGTCGCACCTCCGCTGGGGTGGGCGCGAGCTCGTCGTGTACAACGTCCACCTCCGGTCGTTCGGCTCGCCGAAGCCGTGGGAGGACGACGCCGTCCGCCTCACGAGCCCCTCGACGTGGGCCCCGTACCTCCGCCAGTACCGCGGGGTCTACGCCCGGCGCGGCGACGAGGCCGACCAGATCGCCGACGCCATCGCGGCCGAGACGCTCCCGGTCGTCGTCGCGGGCGACTTCAACTCGACGGCCGACAACTGGAGCTACCACCGCCTCCGCACGGCCGGCGGCGTGTCCCGGACCGACGCCAAGCAGGCCGCCGGCGGGCTCGACTGGGGCCGGACGTACCACGCCGAGCGCCCGTTCGTCCGCATCGACTTCGTCCTCGTCGACCCGGCGCTCGAGGTGACCTCGGCGACGACGACGCCCGTCGCGTTCTCCGATCACCGCCCGGTCCGCGTCGGCCTCCGCTGGCGCGACGGGGTGGAGGGCGCCGAGACGGAGTAGGCGCGCCGGCCGGGAACGCCGGGCAGGGCGCGCATGTCTGGGGACATCCCCCAGTTGCTTCTCCCCGGACGCCCTCGATGACCCTGACCCAGAGCCTCTTCGCAATGGGGGGGGGCGTGCTCCTGCTGTTGGCCGGTGCCGAGGGGCTCGTGCGCGGGGCGTCCGCGTTGGCGCTGCGGATCGGGATCTCGCCGCTCGTCGTCGGCCTGACGGTCGTGGCCATCGGGACGTCAAGCCCGGAGCTGGTCGTGAGCGTCCAAGCTGCGCTGGCGGGCGAGGGCGGCGTGGCGATCGGCAACGTCGTCGGGTCGAACGTCGCCAACCTCGGGCTCATCGTGGGCGTGGCCGCCGTGCTCTCGCCGATGGCCGTCGACCCGAAGCTGGTCCGCCACGACGTGCCGGTGATGCTGGCGTCGATGGTCGTGCTCGTGCTGTTCCTGCTCGACGGCAAGCTGGTGCGGTGGGAGGGCGCGCTGCTCCTGTGCGCGGCGGTGATCTACACGTTCGACGGGATTCGGACATCGCGGCGCGACGAGCGGGCGCGGCGGGCGGCGCTGCCGCCGGAGGTCCGCGACGCGATGCACGAGGCGGCCGTCGGGTTCAAGCGGCACCTCCTGCTCGTGGTGGGCGGCGTCGCCCTCCTCGTCTACGGGGCCGACCTCCTGCTGGCCGGCGCCGTCGAGGCCGCCAGCCGGCTGGGCGTGAGCGAGGCCGTCGTCGGGCTCACGCTCGTCGCCCTCGGGACGAGCCTCCCGGAGCTGGCGACGACGGTCGTGGCGGCGCGACGGGGCGAGGCCGAGATCGCGCTCGGCAACGCCGTCGGGTCCAACATCTTCAACGTGTTCAGCGTGCTCGGCCCGGCCGCGCTCGCGGCGCCGATCGCCGCGCTCGGCGTCGGGTCCGACGTGCTCGCCATCATGGTGGGCTTCGGCGTGCTGACGCTGTTCTTCCTCATCACCGGCGGGCGGACGCGCCGGTGGGAGGGCGTCGTGTTGCTGCTCGGCTACGCCGGCTACATCTGGTGGATCGTGTCGTGAGCCGGTCCGGCGGTGCCCGCCTCGGCGCCGAGGCGGGCGGAGCTGAGGGTTTGCTGAGAACCGGCCCGAGGCGGGCGGATTCGCGCCAGATCCCCCGGGCCGTGCTGAACGAAGTCGGCCCCGAGCGCGTTCTTGCGCCGCGCCCCCCTTCCCACCTCATGCGCTTTCTCCTCCTCGCCGTCGCCCTCGCTGGGCTCGCCATCGCGCCGCGTGCGCAGAGCGACCGGTCGCTGTACAACCAGGACCGTCTCGCCGAGCTCCTCTACGCCAACCGCGCCGAGAGCCTCGCCGAGGTCCCGTCGGTCACCTACCGTTACCACACGCTCGACCACGAGAGCGGCAACTCGATCCTCGCCCGGCACATGCTGTACGAGGAGGTCGGGGAGGGCGACGCCCGCACGGGGCGCGACCTGCTCAACGGGATGGTCGCCTTCCTGAATGGCGTGTTCATCCAAGAGCTTCGGAACGGCGACACGATCGTGCTCCCGAGCGTGGTCGGGGCCGACCCGCGCGCCTACAGCCCGTTCCCGCTCGTCTACGACGGCGGCGAGCCCTTCGACAAGCTATTCGTCATCCACAAGTCGGTCCAGGCGTGGGCCGGTTACGAGAACGGCCGCCTCGCGCGGTGGGGCCTCGTCTCGACCGGGGCCGACGGCTCGGAGACGCCGAACGGCCGGTTCAACTTCAACTGGAAGGAGCTCCACCGCGTGAGCACGCTCTCGCCCCCGGGCCAGAGCTGGGACATGCGGTGGGTGTTCAACTTCCACGACCGGCGCGGCATCCACGTCCACCAGTACTACGCGCTCCCGACGACGGGCGCCGCGAGCCACGGCTGCGTCCGCCTCATGACGGCCGACGCGCAGTGGATCTACGACTGGGCCGACGGTTGGAAGACGACGAACGGCGGTGCCGAGCGCGGCCTCGCCAGCCGCGGGCGCATCCTGGAGCAGGGCACGATGGTCCTCGTGCTCGGCGACGCGCCCGACGGCGCGCCCCAGCGGTTCCGCGACGTGAACGGCTCGCCGGAGCTGATCCGCGTCGAGCTCCCCGACGACCCGTACAGCGTCGAGCCCGGGACCGACCAGCAGGTCCGGTTCGACCGGATCCGCCGCGCGCATACGGCGTCGTAACGTCTCGTCTCCCGTCCGCCTCGCCCCGCCTCGGCGCGTCTGCCGAGGCGGGGCGACTCGTTTCTTCGACGGTCAACGGCCGACCTCCCCCACCTCGATGCCGAGGCGGAGGGGGCGCCGCTCGATCTCCGTGCGTGCTCATGTCCATTGACTTCCCCCTCGCCGTCGGTGCGCTGCCGTTCGTGGGCGAGCTGGCCGCGCTGTTCGCGGCCGGTCTCCTCGTGGCGTATCTGTGCTACCGGGTCCGCCTCGTGCCGATCGCGGGGTTCCTGTTGGCCGGCGTCGCGATCGGGCCGAACGCGCTCGGGCTGGTGACGGACGTCGAACTGGTCAGCGAGCTGGCCGAAGTCGGCGTCATCCTGCTCCTGTTCTCGATCGGCGTCGAGTTCTCGCTGGGCCAGATGGCCCGCCTCGCCCGGCCGATCTTTCTCGGGGGAGGGGCCCAGGTGGCGCTGACCGTCGCGGCGGTGGCGGGCGGGCTGATCGTGCTCGGGGTGGGCGTCGGCGCGGCCGTGTTCACGGGGTTTCTCGTCGCGCTGAGCTCGACGGCGATCGTGCTGAAGGTGCTCGCGGAGCGGGCCGAGACGGACACGCCGCTGGGGCGCGTGGCCCTCGCCATGCTCCTCTTCCAAGACCTCGCGATCGTCCTGATGGCGCTCCTGATCCCCGTGCTGGCGGGGGAGGGCGGGTCGCCGCTCGAGGTCGCGTGGGCGCTCGGGAAGGCCGCGCTCGTGGTCGCCGCCGTGCTCGTGGGCGCGCGGCGGGTGGTGCCGGCCGTGCTGGAGCGCGTGGCGCAGACGCGCCGGACCGAGCTCTTCTTGCTCGCTGTCGCGGCGGTGTGCCTCGGGACGGCGTGGGCCGCCAGCCTTGCCGGGGTGAGCCTCGCCCTCGGCGCGTTCCTCGCAGGCCTGCTGGTCTCCGAAAGCGACTACGCCGAGCACGCGCTGTCGGAGATCCTCCCGCTCCAGACCCTGTTTACGGCTGCGTTCTTCCTGTCGGTCGGGATGCTCCTCGACCCGGCGTTCCTACTCGACAACGTGCTGTGGGTGGCGGGCGCGGCGCTCGGCGTGCTCGTGCTCAAGGGCGGGCTGGCGGCCCTCGGCGCGCGGGCGCTGGGCTACCCGCTCGGCGTCGCGCTGGCGTCCGGGCTCGCGCTCGGGCAGATCGGCGAGTTCTCGTTCGTCCTCGCCCTGAGTGGCGCCGAGGTGGGCCTGACGCCGGGCGGGCTGGGCGAGGCTGGCAGCCAGGGCCTCATCGCCGTGACGGTCGTGCTGATGCTGGCGACGCCGGGCCTCATCGCGCTCGCGCCCCGCCTCGCGGCGCTCGGACGGCGGGTGGAGGACGACACCGCGGGCGGAGGCGGGCACGGCCACGGGGTCGACCTGGAAGACCACACGATCGTCGTGGGCTACGGGCCGGCGGGGCGGCGGCTGGCGCGCGTGCTCGGCGACAGCGGCATCCCGTACGCCGTGAGCGACCTGAACCCGGCCTCGCTCCGCGACGCCGACGCCGAGGGCGCCGAGACGGTCTACGGCGACGCCGCGCGAGAGCCGATCCTCCAGAGCCTCGGGGCCGAGCGGGCCAAGCTCCTCGTCGTCGCCATCAACGACCGGGACGCGACGCGGCGGATCGTGGCCGTCGCGCGCCACCTCAACCCGACGCTCCAGATCCTCGCCCGCACGCGGTTCATGGCGGATGTCGAGACGCTCACGAAGGCCGGCGCCGACGTCGTGGTGCCGGAGGAGCTCGAGACGACGGTCCGCCTCTTCGCCCACGTCCTCGGCGCCTACCTCATCCCGAAGGACGAGATCGAGCGGCAGGCCAGTCTCGTCCGCCAGGACGACTACGGGGTCCTCCGGGGGTCGATCCAGGAGGCCCACCTTATGGTGCTCCAGGGGCTCGACGAGGAGGGGCTCCACACGCGCGCCGTGGCCGTCCGGCCCGGTGCGCCCGCCGCCGGGCAGACGCTCGCTGACCTCGCGCTCCGCCAGCGACACGGGATCACCGTCATGGCCGTCCGCCGCGGGACGCAGACGGTCGGGAGCCCGGCCGGCGACTTCCGCGTCGAGGCCGGCGACCGGCTCGTGATGGTCGCCGAGGCCGACCAGTTCGCGGCCTCCGCCGACCTGTTCCGGACGCCCTGACCGGCGGCGGCTCCCTCCGCCTCGGCGTCGAGGCGAGCACTATGGCGTGATGGCGTGGGGCGCGCGGAACGTGCCCTCGATCGTGACCTCGGCGCCGCCGGGCGACACGGCGACGGCCTCGAAGGCGCCCTCGATCACGTCCTCGATCCGGTCCAGTCGGAGCGTGCCGGACGTCGAGGCGAACGGGATCTGGCCGCCGCTCCCCGTCAGGGCGTAGGTCAGCGACGCGACGTCGCCGCCGAGGGGGAGCGTCGTCACGGTCAGCCGCGCGGGGTCGACCAGGATGCGGACGTTGGACCCCGTGTTCTGGCCCTCGGCGATGAGGACGATCGTCGTGCCCTCCTCCTGCACGTCGGAGATGGCGGGGCCGGCGAGGGTGGTGGAGACGTCGCCGGAGACGGTCGCCGTGAACTCGCCGGGGTCGGACCCGACGAAGTCGCACGCCGAGAGCGTGGTGAGAAGCAGGACGGAGGCGGTGACGAGGCGCAGCATCACGAAAACCGGGGTGGAGAGGCCCAAAGACTACGGCCGGACCCCTTCGGTCCGCAGTCCATCCCTCGGGACCCCATGGCCTCCTCTCGGGCCCCGCAGCGCCTCGGCGCGTTCGCTGGCCGATGCCGGCGAGGCAGGCCGTGGGGGTAGTTTGGCCGTCCCCCTGCCTTCCCAATGGCCGACACCCCCGACCCGACGCCCGAGGCCGCCGAGCCCGGGCTCTCTGCCGGTACCCGGCGCTGGTTCCTCGTCGTCACGGCGCTCCTGCCGGTCCTGTTCTTTGGGCTCCTCGAGGGGGGGCTGCGGGTGTTCGGCTACGGAGACGACTACCCGCTGTTCGTCCCGGTCGAGGCCGCGCCCGGACGCCTCACGGTCAACCGCCAGGTCGCCAAGCGCTACTTCGCCCAGGCCGCCTCGGTGCCGACGCCGAACCCCGACGTCTTCCTTGAGGACAAACCGGAGGGGACGTTCCGGATCGTCGCGCAGGGCGGCTCGTCGGCGGCGGGTTACCCGTTCTACCGGGGCGCGTCGTTCCCGCAGGTCCTCGGCACGCGGCTCCGGCTGGCCTACCCGGACCGCGAGATCGAGGTCGTCAACACGGCGATGGCGGCCGTCAACTCGTTCACGCTCCTCGACCTCGTCGACGAGGTGATCGAGGCCGAGCCGGACGTCGTCGTGGTGTACGCCGGGCACAACGAGTGGTACGGCGCGCTCGGGGCCGCCTCGACGGAGTCGTTCGCGAGCTCGCCCGGGTTGACGCGGGCCTATCTCCGGCTCCGGCGGTTCCGGACGGTCCAACTCGTGCGGGACGCCGTTGGGCGGCTGGCGGCGTTGCGGGGCGAGGAGCCGGCGGACGGCCGGCCGCCCTCGAACACGCTCATGGCCCGGATGATCGGCGAGCAGAACGTGCCGTACGGGGGCGAGACCTACCGCGCGGGCGTCCGGCAGTTCGAGGAGAACCTCGGCCGGATCCTCGCGGCCTACGAGGCGGCCGGCATCCCGGTCTACGTGTCGACGCTGGCCTCGAACGAACACGACCAGCGGCCCTTCATCACGGCCCACGGGGCCGACGCCGACACGGCGGCGTGGTTCGACGCCGCCCAGGCCGGCGCCGACGCGCTCTACGAGCAACGCATCCCCGACGCCATCGACCTGCTGGCGCGGGCCGCGGCGATCGACACCCTCGCGGCCGACGCCTACTTCGCGCTCGGCCACGCCTACGAGGCGGCCGGGCGGGGCGCCGAGGCGCGCGAGGCGTTCGAGCGGGCCCGCGACCTCGACGCCCTCCGCTTCCGCGCGCCGCGCGCCATGAACGACGTGATCCGCCGGGCCGCCGCCGCGCACGGCGCCCGCGTGGTCGAGGGCGACTCGGCGTTCCGCGCCGTCTCGCCGGGCGGCGTCGTGGGGCACCGGCTGATGCTGGAGCACCTCCACCCGAACCTCGACGGCTACGGCGTCCTGGCCGACGCGTTCTTCGACGCCTTCGTCGCCGACGGCCTCCTCGGCGGGGCGCCCCGGTCGACCCCGTCGGGCGTCCTCGTCCGCCTCGTGACGCCGATGGACTCGGTCGCGGGGCGGATCCGCGTGGCCCAGCTCACCGCCGGCTGGCCGTTCCGCCCCGAGGAGTCGCAGCCGTTCCGCCTCGACTCGGCCCGGACGCCGGCCTACGTCCTCGACTACGCCCGGGGGATCATGGAGGGCGACCCGTGGCTCCAGTCGGCGGCCGCGCTCGCCGATCGGTACGAGGCCGACGGGCGGATCCGCGACGCGCTCGTCACGCGCCGGGCCGTCGTCCAGGCCTACCCGTTCCTGCCCGAGGCGTGGAGCAGCCTGGCCTCGTTAGAGCTCCGCCGGATCCAGGCCGCGGGGCAGCCCGACCGGCTCCCGTACGCGGCCGGCCTGTTCCAGCGGGCCCTCGACCAAGACAGCGCGCACGTCCCGGCCCTCGCCATGCTCGGCGCCCTCGCGCTCCAGGCCGGCGACCGCGACGCCGCCATCGGCTTCCTCGAACGGGCCCGCGCCGAGGCGCCCGAGACCGAGCAGGTTCTCTACAACCTCAGCGGGGCCTAC
This sequence comes from Rubrivirga marina, assembly GCF_002283365.1. Taxonomy (NCBI): domain Bacteria; kingdom Pseudomonadati; phylum Rhodothermota; class Rhodothermia; order Rhodothermales; family Rubricoccaceae; genus Rubrivirga; species Rubrivirga marina. The sequence continues at coordinate 2,175,936 of NZ_MQWD01000001.1, forward strand.
CTCATGCAGCGCCGCTTTGCCGAGGCGGCCGACCTCGCCGACAAGCTGGTCGCGATGGAGCCCGAGAATCCGCGCTACCGGTCCCTCCGTGAGGGCATCCGCCGCGACGGGGGGTCGTAAGTCACAGGTCTCGTGAAGGTTCGCGCGGGCGGACCGTCCGTGCGCGGCGCGGGTACGACTCGCCCTGACCCCAGCCGGCCATGATCCCCGACGTGCTCGCCCTTATCGGTGGGCTGGCGCTCCTCGTGGGCGCCGCCCACTACCTCGTGCGAGGCGCGGCCGCCCTCGCGCTCCGGCTCGGCTTGTCACCTCTCGTCGTCGGCCTCACGGTCGTCGCGTTCGGGACGAGCGCGCCGGAGTTGGTGGTCAGCGTCCAGGCCGCCCTCGACGGCGCCGGCGGGATCGCCGTGGGCAACGTGGTCGGGTCGAACATCGCCAACATCGGGCTGATCCTCGGCGCCGCCGCGCTCGTCCGGCCGTTCCTGACCGACGCGTCGGTCCTCCGGCGCGACCTGCCCGTGCTCGTGGCCGCGACGGGGCTGGGCGTCGGCGTGCTCTACGACCGCGCGCTGGGCCGCGCCGAAGGGGCGGCCCTCATCGTCGCGCTCGGGGCCTACCTCGCGTGGAGCGTCTACGAGGCGCGCCGCCAGCAGGCCACGGCAGAGCTCCCGGTCGCGCCGACCGGCTCCGCGTGGCGCGACGCGCTCTTGATCGGCCTCGGGCTGGTCGGGCTCGTGGTCGGCGCCGACATCTTCCTGAACGGCGCCGTCGGGCTGGCCGAGGCCGCGGGCATCCCGAACGCCGTGATCGGGCTGAGCGTGGTGGCGCTCGGGACGAGCCTGCCGGAGCTGGCGACGTCGATCGTGGCGGCCGTCCGGGGCGAGAGCGAGATCGCCGTGGGGAATGTGGTCGGGTCGAACCTGTTCAACGTGCTCGGCATCCTCGGCGTGGCCGCGCTCGTGCGGCCCATCGTCGCGCCGGGTCTCCAGACGATCGACCTCGCGGTGATGGCGGCGTTCGTGCTCGTCCTGTTCCCGATGATGTGGAGCGGGCGGCGGCTGGTCCGCCTCGAGGCCGCGTTCCTCGCGGCCGGGTACGTCGGCTACATCGGGTTCCTCGCCCTCGCGCACACCTGAGGCCGCCCGCCTCGGCGCCGAGGCGGAAGGCGCCGATCCGTCAGAGCTGCGACTTGAGCGGGCGGATCACGGTCTCGGCGAGCCGCTCGGTCCACGGGCGGTCCGCCCACATCGCGTGGGTGTAGAGGTCCCCGTCGGCCCAGTCGGCCTCGAACGTCTCGGTCATCCGCCCGGCGAAGGCCGTGTCGTAGAGGTTGAGGCTGGCCTCGTCGTTGAGCTCGAAGGACCGGACGTCGAAGTTGGTCGAGCCGACGGACACCATCCGGCTGTCCACGATCAGCATCTTGGTGTGGATCATCGTCGGCTGGTAGACCGAGATCTCGACGCCGGCCGCCAGGAGGTCGCCCCAGAGTTGCTTCGACGAGACGCGCACGAGCTCGGAGTCGATGTGCGGGCCGGGCACGAGCACGCGGACGCGGACGCCGCGCCCGGCCGCCGCCACGAGCGCGCGGACCATGATCTCGTCGGGCACGAAGTAGGCCGAGGCGAGGTCGATCGACTCCCGGGCCGAGGTGATCGACATGAGGTACATCAGCCGCATGCTGTCGCTGCCGCCCTCGGCCGACGACGTGAACGTGTGGGCGGCCACCGTCCCGGCCGCCTCGAGCGGGGGGAAGTAGTCGGGGCCGTTGAGGACGGCGCCGGTCGTCTGGATCCAGTTGTCGAGGAACGCCGCCTGCATCTGGGCCACGACCGGGCCCTCGACGCGGAAGTGCATGTCGCGCCAGTGGTCGGGGCTCTGGGCGTCGCCGCTCCACACGTCGGCGATGCCGACGCCGCCCGTGAACCCGACGCGGCCGTCGACGACGAGCAGCTTCCGGTGCGTCCGGCTGTTCATCCGGTCGAGGCGGTACCACGCGAGCGGGCGATACTGCTCGACCTCGACGCCGGCCTCGGCCATGTCGTCGAGCGTGGCATCGTCCATCTTGAGCGCGCCGGCCCAGTCGACGAGGACGTGGACGCGGACGCCCTCGCGGGCCTTCCTCGCCAGCGCCTCGGCGAACCGGTCGCCGATCTCGCCGGACCAGTAGACGTAGGTCTCGAACGTGATCGTCCGCTCGGCGCTGTCGACGGCGGCGAGCATGGCCGGGAAGATCTCGTCGCCGTTGTCGAGGGCCGTGACGGCGTTGCCGTCGAGTATCGGCGGGCCGAGGAGGGCGCCCATCTCGCGGGCGAACTGCTCGGAGCCGAGCGCGAACGGCGTCTCGACCTGCTCGTCGATCCGCTGCTCGCCCGTCGTCACGTTGAGCGCGACGAGGCCGAGGAGGACGGTGAGGAGGGCGGAGAGCGCGCCCACCCAGGCGACGTCCTTCTTGGACATGGAGTCGAGCATCGGTCGCGAACGTGCGCGCGGACCGCTCCGGTTCCTCGCGGGGCCGCTCACGTGTCCAGACGATCGGATTCGCCGGAAACGGAACGGGTCGGGCAGAACGTTGCCCCGCCGTCGCCGTAGTCTCCCCCCGATTTCCCCCCGCACCGATGGAGCTCTCGACAGACGAGTCGACCCAGGCCGCGCAGGCCCCCCAGCGGCCGCGCCGCCACTCCCGCCAGGTCACCCTCCGCCACACCGTCGACGGCGTAGAGCACGAGACGAAGATCGGCGGCGGCGCCCCGATCACGGTCCAGTCGATGACGACGGGCAAGACGCACGACGTCGAGGGCTGCCTCGCGGAGGTCCGCGAGCTCGCCGAGGCGGGCGCCGACGTCGTCCGCGTGGCCGTCCCGCGGCCCGAAGACGCCGACGCGCTCTCCGCGATCGTGGCCGGCAGCCCGGTGCCGATCGTGGCCGACATCCACTTCAACCACACGTACGCGCTGAAGGCGCTCGAGGCGGGCGTGGCGAAGGTCCGGATCAACCCGGGCAACATCGGGAAGCCGGAGTGGGAGCGGGAGGTCCTCCGCGCGGCCAAAGACAAGGGGGTGCCGATCCGGATCGGCGTCAACGGCGGGTCGCTCGAGAAGGACATCCTCGACAAGTACGGCTACCCGCGGCCCGAGGCGCTCGTCGAGAGCGCGCTCCGCCACGCCGAGGTCTGCGACCGCGAGGACTTCCAGGACGTCGTGATCTCGGTCAAGCACTCCGACGTCTACTTCATGATCCAGAGCTACCGGCTGCTCGCCGAGCAGACGGACTACCCGCTGCACCTCGGCGTCACGGAGTCCGGGAGCATGAAGACGGGCCCGATCAAGAGCTCCATCGGCATCGGCTCGCTCTTGGCCGACGGGATCGGCGACACGATCCGCGTGAGCCTCGCGGCCGACTCGGTCAACGAGGTGAAGGTGGGCCACCAGATCCTCAAGTCGCTCCGCCTCGGGCGGCCCGGCGTCAACGTCATCGCGTGCCCGACGTGCGGGCGCCTCGCCGGCGACCTGTTCTCGGTCGTCGACGAGGTCGAGGAGGCCGTCGCGAAGCGCGGGTTCGAGCGCGACCTCAACGTGGCGCTCATGGGCTGCGCCGTCAACGGGCCCGGCGAGGCGGCCGGCGCCGACCTCGGCGTGTCGCTCGGCCGCGGCCGGGCCCACGTGTTCAAGAAGGGCGAGATCGTCGGGACGGTCGACCAGGACGAGATCGCCGACGCCGTGATCGACCTCATCGAGCGCTGGGACGAGCCGGCGGCGAGCTAGCCCGTCTCGGTACCGAGGCGGGCCGAGTCGCTAGCGGACGACCGCCAGCCGGAGCGCGGCGTGCCCGCCATCGGTCGGGCGCACCAGGTAGATCCCGGCCGGGAGCGCCGGCACCGCCACCGGCCGCCGGCCGACGCCCTCCGGCCACCGCGCCACGCGCCGCCCGAGCCCGTCGAACACGTCGAGCGCCGTCGGGGTGGCCGTCTCGACCAGGACGCGCCCGCCGGGGCGGACGGTCGACGGGTACAGCCGCCAGTCGCTCTGGGCCGGACCGGGCTCAGTCGCGACGGCGAGTTCGACGGCCGCGAGCGCGTCGACGACGCCCCAGCCGACCTGGTTGTCGGGCGCCGTCGCCTGGCTGGCCGTCGAACGGAGGAGGTCTCGGACCTCGATCGGGTCGAGGTCGGGGCGGGCCTGGAGGATCTGGGCCACGACGCCCGTCACCATCGGGGCCGCGAACGACGTCCCGTTGCTGAAGGCGTAGCCGCCGCCCGGCGTTGCGATCCGCACGAGGGCGCCGAGTGCCGAGACGTCGGGCTTGATCCGCCCGTCGGCCGTCGGGCCGACCGACGAGAAGCCCGCCCGGAGCCCGTTCTGCCCGACGGCGCCGACGGCGATGGCCGAGTCGGCGTCGGCCGGGGCCGTGATGATCTGCCAGGGGCCGCCGCCCTCGTTGCCGGCCGCGACGACGACGACGAGCCCGCGCGCGGCGGCCCGGTCGACGGCCCGCGTCACGATCGCCGTCTCGCCGTCCATGTCCGACGGCGCGTAGTCGCCCTCGCCGGGGTCGAACGTGCTGTAGCCCAACGAGATGTTGACGACGTCGGCGCCGTTGGCTTCCATCCACTCGAGCCCGGCCACGAGCGCGTCCTCCTCGGCGTGGGTCTCCGTCGGGGCGAACTCCGTCGTCGCCGCGAGGACCTCCGCGTCGAAGGCCGGCCCGATCACCTCGCCCTCGGCGTGGCCGAGCGTGACCGACGAGACCGAGAGGCCGTGGTAGTTCGCCTGCGTGAGAGGAGAGAACGCCGTGACGGCCACGAGCCGCCCGTCGGCGGCGACGTCGGCGAGGGCCGGGTGGTCGAAGTCGAAGAGGGTGTCGAGGAAGCCCACGCGGACCCCGACCCCCGTGTAGCCCGCCTCGATCGCCGCGTCGGCCCGGACGAGGGCGAGTTGGGCGGCCGACGCCCCGTAGTCGAGGCGGACGAGCGACGGGGTCGGCGCGGCCTCCAGAGGGCTCGGCGGCATTCGTGCCTCGACGAGCCGCCCGACCGGCCGGACCTCGCGGACAAACGGGAGGTCCCGGACGGCCTCCAACTGCGCCGCCGTGAGGTCGGCGCTGAGGGCGCCGAGCCACCGGCTCTCGACGGCCGGCACCACGCCGAGGCGGGCGAGCTCGGCCCGTGCCGACGGTGCCACTGCGCGGTCCCGGCCGGAGCCCGCCGTGCCCCGAAGCGCGCGCCGGGCGGCGGCGCGGGCGGCCGGGGGCGGCGCGTCGACCGTCTCGGAGACCACGATCCAATACCGTCCGGGCTCTGCGGGTTGGGCGGCGAGCGGAAAGGCCGCGAAGACGAGGACCAAGAAAAGGACGCGGCGCATAAGGGGGCGGGGCCAAGAACTGCGGAAGGTCCGGCTCCGTGCGTTCTGGCGCCAGTCGGGATCCGTTCGACCGTTGCCTGGTAGCGCTTCCGGGATGCCCCTAGATGGGGGCGGTCGGCCTTGACGTTGCCGACATCGGGCGGTATCGTACGCGCACTTGTAAGCGCTTACACCCCGCCCGGTGCCCGTCACCATCTACGACATCGCCGAGGGCGCGGACGTCTCCATAGCGACCGTCTCGCGCGCCTTCAACGGGCACCCCCGGGTGTCCGAGACGACCCGCGAGCGCGTGTTCGCGGTGGCGCGGGCGCTCGGCTACGAGCCGCACGCGAGCGCCCAGAGCCTGGCCCGCCAGAACACCCAGCTCATCTCGGCGGTCGTCCCCATCATGACGTCGGCCTTCTTCATGGAGGTCCTCCGCGGGATCCAGGACCGGCTCGACGAGAGCCACTACGACCTCGTCGTCTACGCCAGCCGGACGCTCGACTCGATCGGCGGGCAGCTCTCGCGGGCCGTCCAGCGCGGCCGGGCCGACGGGATGCTCCTCATCTCGACCCCCATCACCGACGCCCGCGTCCGTCAGATCCTCGCTGCCCGCCAGCCCGTCGTCCTCGTCGACGCCTACCACGACGACATCGACTCCGTCACCGTCGACAACCGGCGGGGTGGGGCCGTCGCCACGCGGCACCTCCTGGCGCGCGGCCACGAGCGGATCGGGCTGCTCCTGCCGGTCGAGGGCTCCGGGCCGTCCGACCAGCGCCGGGCGGGCTACGAGGACGCGCTCCGCGAGGCGGGCATCGAGGTCGACGAGGACCTCATCCTCCACGCCATGTGGGACCACGTCCACCACGGGTACACGCGCTACGCCGGCTACCAGGGGATGCGCGAGTTGATGGGCCGGTTCGAGGGGCGTGACGACGGGCCGACCGCCGTGTTTGCCGCGGCCGACGTCCTAGCCTACGGCGCGCTCCGCGCCGGCCGGGAGGCCGGCTACCGGGCCCCCCGCGACATCGACGTCATCGGGTTCGACGACATCGAGCCGAGCGCCTACGCCGGCCTCTCGACGGTCCGCCAGCCGATGTACGAGATGGGCAAGATGGCGACCGAGCTCCTCATGCGCCGCCTCGGCAACCCGGCGTCGCCCGCTCAGCACACCGTGTTCGCGCCGGACCTCGTGGTTCGGGAGTCGAGCGGCGGCAGCGCCGAGAAGCTCGTATGACGCGACGCTTGGGACCGGTTTTGCTGCTGGCAGCCCTGCTCGGCGCCGGCGGGATCGCCGTCGGGTGCGGCGCGGAGGCCGCGTCGCCGGGCGGCAGTGCCGTCGTGGCGCGCGTGGGGGAGGGGGCCGTCACGCTCAACGAGGTGTCCGAGGCCTTCGCCGACCTCGTCGTCCGCGGTGGGCTCGACGCCTCGCCCGAGGCGCTCGACGCCGTCGTCCAGTCGCTCGTCCACCGCCGGCTCCTCATCGAGGGCGCCTACGCCGACGGGATCGAGCAGACCGACGACTACCGCGCCGCCCTCGCCCTTGCCGAGACGAAGGCGCTCCTCGACCGCTACACTGCACACGCGCTCCGCGACGAGCTCCAGGTCACCGAGGCCGACGAGCGCGAGGCGTTCGTCATGATGAACACGACGTACGACGCGCGGCACCTGTACGCCCGCGATCGCGAGACGGCCGAGCGACTCCGTCAGCGCCTGCTCGCCGGCGAGACGTTCGAGGCCCTCGCGGCAGAGACGTTCGCCGACTCGGCCCTGGCCGCCTCGGGCGGTCGGCTGGGGGCGTTCGGACACGACGAGATGGACCCGGCCTTCGAGGCCGCCGCCTTCCGGCTCCCCATCGGCGAGGTGTCCGAGCCCGTCCGCACCGCGACCGGCTACTCGGTGATCCGGGTCGACGCGCGCGCGTCGAACCCGCTCCTGACCGAGGACGACTTCGCGCGGAAGCGGCACCAGATCCGCCGCTACGTCGCCAAGCGGAAGCGGACGGAGGGCCGGTTCCGGCTCAGCCGCGAGGTCCGCGACGACCTCGCCCCTCGCTTCACCGACGCCTTCGACCGGCTCGTGGCCTTCGCGACGGGCGTCGCCCCGAACCTCGACGCCGAGGCCCTCGCCGAGTGGCGCCGCCAGCCGCTCGTCCGCTTCGACTCGGACGCGCTCGGCGGCGTCTGGACCGTCGCCGATGTGGAGGACCGCGCGGCGTCGATGACGGAGCGCCAGCGGGCGGCCGTCCAGGACGCGGCGACGCTTCGCGACTTTATCGAGGGCCTGCTCGTCCGCGAGGAGCTCGCCGCGCGTGCCGAGGCGGAGGGGCTGGGCGGCCCGGCCATCCGCGAGAGCGTCCAGCGCCAGATGGACGAGTGGGTCTTTTCGGAGGCGAAGCGCCGCCTGCGCCTCGACGTGGCGATCCCGGACGACTCGCTCCGCGCCCATTTCTCGGCCCATCCGGACGCGTACGTCGTGCCCGAGCGCGTCCGCGCCCGCGAGATTCTCGTCGCGACGCGCGCCGAGGCCGACGCCCTCCGCCGCCAGCTCGCCGACGGCGCCGACTTCGAGGCGCTCGCCCATGGGCATTCGCTTCGCCCTGGCGCCGCCACGGCTGGGGGCGACCTTGGCGCCGTCACGCGCGCCCAACTCGGCCGCCTCGGCGGCGCCGTGTTCGACGCCACGCCGGGCTCGCTCGTCGGTCCTGTCGAGGTGGCCGGTCGCTACGTCCTCGTCGAGCGCGGCGAGACGCTGCCGCCGCGGCCCATGACCTTCGCCGAGGCCCGTCCGCTCGTCCGCGAGGCGCTCGACGCCCCGTTCGCCCAGCGCCGCCTCGCCGCCGCCGTCGTCGGCCTCCGCGACCGCTTCCCCGTTCGCGTCGACCGCGACGCGCTCGCGCCGCTCCTCTCGGCCCGCCTCTGACCTATGCGCCTTCGCTCCTGTCTCGCCCTCGCGGCGATCGTCGGCTCCCTCTCGCTCGCCCCCGCGGCCCTCGCCCAGACGACCGGCCAGCTCTCCGGCACCGTCCGCGACGCCCAGAGCGGCGAGGCCATCATCGGGGCGAGCGTGCTCGTGGAGGGCACGACCCAGGGCGCCTCGACGAACATCGACGGCGAGTTCCGGATCATCGGCGTCCGCCCCGGCGCCTACACGCTCGTCGCCTCGTACATCGGCTACGCCACGACGCGGCTGGAGGGTGTCCGGGTCAACGTCGATCTCACCACGACGGTCGAGCTCGAGCTGACCTCGGAGACGGTCCAGACCGAAGAGGTCGTGGTCACGGCCAGCGCCGACCTGGTGCGGCGCGACCTCACGTCGTCCGAGTTCCGCGTGACGAGCGACGCCATCGAGTCGCTGCCGGTCCAGGAGGTCGGCGACATCCTCTCGACGCAGGCCGGCGTCACGACGTCCGGCGCCGGCATCCACATCCGCGGCGGGCGGTCGAAGGAGGTCGCCTACTTCGTCGACGGCGTCCGCGTGACCGACGCCTACGACGGGTCGGTCTCGGTCCAGATCGAGAACGAGGGGATCGAGGAGCTCCAGATCATCGCCGGGACCTACAACGCCGAGTACGGCCAGGCCAACTCGGGCATCATCAACGTGGTGACGAAGGACCCGGGGACTGAGTTCGAGGGGAACGTGGAGCTGTTCTCCGGGACCTACGCCGTGAGCGGCGACGGCGGCGCCGACGCGCTCCGCGGCTCGAACACCGGCGACTACCCGCTCCTCGCCAACCTCCCGTACATCGACGTCGACCCGTACTCGTACCTCGGCGTCAACCCGACGCAGTACGTCAACGGGCAGGCCTCGCTGTCCGGGCCGATCCTCGCCGACCGGCTCGGGTTCTTCGCCCTCGGGCGCTACTTCCGCAACGACGGCTGGCTCTACGGCTCGCGCGTCTTCAACACGGACGGGACGCCCGGCGACTCGGCGCTCGTGCCGATGAACGCGTTTGAGAAGTACAGCGGCCAGGCCACGCTCAAGCTCCGCGCCTCGAACCGGATCAACCTCTCGCTGACGACGCTCGCCTCGCTGACGACGGGCGACGGCGGGAGCAGCGCCTTCGACTTCCGCCTCAACCCCGACGGCATCCGGAGCTACCGCGACGAGGGGCTCACGGCCAACCTCCAACTCACGCACACGCTCTCGAACACGGCCTTCTACACGCTCAACGCGAGCACCTTCTACAAGCGCAACCGGACGGCGGCCTTCGACACCATCGAGGAGTACGAGGACAACGCGTTCCTCCTCCAGACGCCCGAGTTCGTCTACACAGGCTACGACGGGAACGGCCTGCCGACCGACTCCATCGCCGTGCTCCAGGGGCCGGGCCGGTTCCTCCGCGGCGGCGTCGACCTCGGGCGGTTCCAGCGGGAGACGCGGAACCTGTCCTTCAAGGGCGACCTCACGTGGCAGGCCCTCGAGCAGCACCTCGTCAAGACCGGGCTCGAGGTCCGCCTCGACGACATCTACCTCGAGAACTACGGGCTCACGCTCGCCGACGACGGGACGCTCCAGATCCCCGGGCCGGGGACCAACGAGTACCAGCTCATCGAGGACGTCCGGCCGCTGACCGTCAGCGCGTACCTCCAGGACAAGGCCGAGTACGAGTCGTTCGTGATCAACGCCGGCCTCCGGTTCGACTACTTCGACTCGAACGGCCAGATCCCGGCCGACCCCGAGGACCCCAACGCCTTCAACCCGCAGAAGCGGATCAACCGGTTCAACGACCTCGACGGGGACGGCCAGATCTCCGAGGCGGAGGAGGTCGACGAGAACCGGACGACGCTGGAGCAGCGCCTCGGGTACTTCTACGAGGACGCCACGCCCAAATTCCAGGTCTCGCCCCGCCTCGGCGTGGCCTACCCGATCACGGCGCAGGGCGTGATCCACTTCTCGTACGGGTACTTTTTCCAGATCCCGACCTACGAGTTCCTCTTCGCCAACCCCGGCTACCGCGTCGGGACGTCGTCCGGGACGTACGGGCCGTACGGCAACCCCGACCTCGACCCGCAGCGGACGGTGATGTACGAGATCGGGCTCCAGCAGGGCTTCGGGGACGACTTCCTGCTCGACGTGACGGGCTTCTACCGCGACATCGAGGACTGGGTCTCGGTCGGCTTCCCCATCGACGGGACGCTCCCGGGCGTGGACTACCTGATCTACGAGAACCTCGACTTCTCGAACGTCCGCGGCATCACGGCGGCCCTGAGCAAGCGGTTCAACGGCCGGTTCTCGTTCGACGTCGACTACACGTTCCAGGTGGCCGAGGGGTCGAACTCGGACCCGAACGACGCCATCGCGGCCCGCTCCGGCGCCGACGCGCCGACGCTCCGGATCATCCCGCTCAACTGGGACCAGCGCCACACCTTCAACGCGAGCCTGTTCGTGGGCGGCGGCGGGTGGGGCGCCTCGGCGATCGGGCGGTTCGGGACGGGCTATCCGTACACGCCGGCCGCCGACCCCGGCGGCGACCGGATCGGGACGCTCCCGGCGATCCCCACGAACGCGCTCCGCCGGCCCGCCACGGCGTCCGTCGACCTCTACGCCTTCCGCCAGTTCGACCTCGGCGGCGTCGCGCCGCGCGTGTTCCTCCAGGTCTACAACCTCCTCGACGCCCGCAACGCGACCGGCGTCTACGGCGACACGGGCCTCCCCGACGTCACCTTCCTCAACGTGGGCGCGCAGGACGACCCCGGCTACTACGTCCGCCCCGACTTCTACCAGGAGCCCCGCCGGATCCAGCTCGGCCTCTCCGTCGGCTTCTAATCGATGACTGCCTTGACCTTCTCCTCCCGGCTCCTCCTCGCCGCCCTCGTCGTGGCCGCCTCGGCGCCCGCGTGGGCGCAGGGCGTGATCGACCGCGACCACGTGCCGTCGGACGAGCGCGTCGACCTGTTCGAGCGGCGCCAGACCGACCTCGACGCCAACGTCGTCCGCACGACGGTCTTCAACTTCGGCCAGACCGGGCGGACGAGCGCCGCGCCCGACGAGATCCCCTACGAGTGGCCGCGCAACACGCGCCGGCACTACCTCGCGCTGACCGGCCTGTTCGCCGGCGCCGAGGTCGTCGGCGAGAGCGGCGAGCGCGAGTGGATCGTCGACGTGCCGAACTACCGGACGAACCTCAACAACCCGTCGGAGGCGTGGACCTGGGCGCCCGTCCAGGGCTACGTCAACACGGCGGACGAGGACCTCGGGATCGCGCGGAGCGACCGGCCCGAGACGTGGCCCGCGTTCTGGCCCGACAAGACCGAGGACCCGACGGACCCCGGCTGGGCCGGCTCCTGGAGCGGCCTCTTCGGCAAGGACGTGTTCAACGCCGACCTCGAGGTCTACTACAAGATGGGCGACGACGAGTACGCCAAGCCCAACAACACGTACTACCCCGACGAGACGGACCGCTCGCGGCGCGGCCTCGGCCTCCTCGCCGACACCCGCGTGCTGGCCTGGAGCCAGGTCCTCATCGACGACGTCGTGTTCATCCTCCACAAGGTCAAGAACGACGGGACGAAGGACCTCTCGACGGTCGGCGTGACGCTGTGGCTGGCCGACCTCGTCGGCGGCGACCCCGACGCGAGCGACGACCAGCCGTTCTTCGACCTCCTCCTCGACACGGCCTTCCTCGCCGACGCCGACGGCCGCTCGACCGACACGGCCTTCGAGGGCGCCGAGGTGGAGGGGGCCATCGCGTTCTTCCTCGAGACGCCGGGCAACGCGACCGACCGGATCGACAACGACGGCGACGGGACGACGGCGCCCGAGGCCGCCGAGTTCAACTTCCGCGGCGTCTCGAAGGGCGAGCCCGGCGGCCCGATCGTCACGCTCGGGCTCCTTGCGGGCGAGGGCGATCAGGCGGGCGCCGCCGGCCGCCGCCTCCGCTACGACGGCATCGACAACAACGGGAACGGGCTGATCGACGAGGACTCGACGCAGGCCGCCTTCGGCACCCAGGTCGGCGTCGGGTTCGCCGACTACATCGACAACGACGGCGACGGCGAGCCGGGGAGCCCGGTCGTCACGCAGGCCATGATCGACGCGGCCGCCGCCGACGTCTACGGCCGCTGGCCCGTGAACCCGAACACCGAGGCGGGCGAGCCCGTCCACCTCATCGGCGTCGGCGTCGCCTACGGCGTCGGCGACACCGACGACCTCGGCAAGGCGTTCCGCGACAACATCGACAACGACGGCGACGCCTTCTCCGACGGCCCGCCGCCGGACTTCCTCTGGGAGCCCGGGAGCCCGGTCGTCACGCAGGAGATGGTGAACGCCGCCGCGTCGGACGCGCCGTACTACCGGTACGCCGTGCCCGGCACCGACATCGTCCTCTACGACGTGAAGGCCGAGGACGTCGGGAGCCCCTACGCCGACGGTGTCGACAATGACGGCGACGGGGCCATCGACGAGGGGATCGACGAGGACATCGACGAGATGATCGACGAGCGCCGCGACGACGGGATCGACAACGACGGCGACTGGCGGGCCGCGCTCGACGACGTCGGCCTCGACGGCTCCGGCAACACGGTCGACACGGGCGAGGGCGACGGCGTGCCCACCTCGGGCGCCGGGACCGACCTGCCGGGCGAGCCGAACCTCGACGTCACCGACGTCTCGGAGTCCGACCAGATCGGCATCACGAACGTCCAGTACAAGCCGGCCGGCGGCGTCAACTACCAGTCGATCGCCGATCGCCAGCTGTTCTTCGACTTCATGGTGCCGGGCCAGTTCTCGCTCCTCCAGCCGGGCCAGTCGCCGGCCTCGCGCGACACCGACCTGTTCGTGTCGTCGGGCACGTTCCCGCTGCGGGCCGGCCAGACCGAGTCGGTCTCGTTCGCCGTCATCCTCGGGGACGTCGACTACGGCCGGCAGGCGACCGACGTGGAGGGCCGCTACCGCGACCTCCTGACGAAGCGCCAGGACGCGCTCGAGGCCTACGAGGCCGACTACCGCTTCGCGCAGGCGCCGATCTGCCCGACCGTCCGCGCCGTGCCCGGCGACGGGGCCGTCACGCTCTACTGGGACGACGCGGCCGAGTCCTCGTTCGACACGTTCATCGCCGACCTCGCGCAGCCGGGCCTCGACCCCCGCGACTTCGAGGGCTACCGCGTCTACCGCGCCACGGACCCCGGCTTCCTCGACGCCCGTCAGATCACGGACGGCTTCGGCAACGTAAGCTTCCTCCGGCCGATCGCGCAGTTCGACCTCATCGACGCCTACGAGGGGTTCCACCCGGTCGCGACGAACGGGACGCAGTTCTACCTCGGCTCGAACGTCCGCGACCCGGGCGAGGCGGCGAACGGGCTCGTCAACACGTTCACGGACTCGACGGCCGTCAACGGCGTCCAGTACTACTACGCCGTCACGAGCTACGACTTCGGCGCGGCGACCGTCAACATCCAGCCGTCCGAGTGCCCGATCTCGATCACGATCGGGCCCGACGGCACGGTCACGCGGACCGGCCCCAACGTCAGCGTCGTCACGCCGTCGCAGGCGGCGGCGGGCTACACCGAGGGTACCGCCGAGCTGACCCAGACGCAGGGCTTCGCGAGCGGGTCCGTCGCGTACCGGACGGTCGACCCGACGTCGCTGCGCGACGGCCACCGCTACCGCGTGACGTTCCGCGACACGCTCATCCTCGGCCAGATCAACACGAGCGGCCGGCAGATCACGCAGGACACGATCCGCACGCGCGACGTCACGCTGGTGGACGTGACCGACGGCCGGACGCTCTTCGCCAACTCGACGGCCTGGCGGCCCGAGCGCGACGCGCCGATCACCGACGGCTTCCAGCTCTCGTTCGACCCGGTCTTCTTCACCAGCCGGATCGCCGACTCGACGCGCTGGCAGGGCGCCGGCATCAAGCCGATCACGGCCGACGTGTTCAGCTTCGCCGGTAACCCGCCCGGCACGCGCGTCCCGGCCGACTACCGCATCGAGGTGGGCCCGCCCGGCTCCGGCATGTCGACCGCGTTCGCGCTCACGGTCGGCATCCCGCGGACGCTCCCGGCCAAGCCGACCAACGTCCGCGTGTTCAAGACGGTCGTGGACGGGGCGGGCAACGCGACCGAGGTGCCCGTCGCCTACGCCTTCTACGACGTGGCCGGCGACGGCGCGTCGCCGTTCGAGGTCGGCAGCGCGGCGACGAACCTGTTCTCGACCCAGTACAACATCGGCGGGGCCGGCATCGACGACTCGGACCGGATCTACCTCTTGGAGGACATCCCCGGCGATCGCCGCGACGGCCTCACGCCGACGTGGGAGATCCGGATGAGTCTCGCCGACCCGGCCCTCCGGGACCCCCAGCCGGGCGACACGGGCGTCCTCGTCACGAGCAAGCCGTTCCTCGCGTCCGACGTCTACGAGTTCACGGTGACCGGGCCGAGCTTCGACGCCGACGCCGCGGCCGGCCTGCTCGACCAGGTCCGCGTCGTGCCGAACCCGTACCGCGGGACGAGCCAGTTCGAGGTCGCGAACCCGTTCCCGACGGGGCGCGGCGAGCGCCGGATCCGGTTCGTCGGGCTCCCGCCCCAGGCCACGGTCCGCATCTTCACGCCCTCGGGCCGCCTCGTCCGGACGCTCGAGATGAACGAGGGCTCGAACGGCAGCATCACGACCGGGATGCTCCTCAACGGGTCGCTGTCGTGGGACCTCCTCAACGAGGACCGCCTCGAGGTCTCGTACGGCGTCTACCTCTACCACGTCGAAGCGCCCGGGGTGGGCGAGACGACGGGCACCCTCGCCCTCATCAAGTAGCCATGCCGATGCCCACCTCCCTCGCCCGGCCGACCGGCGGCGTCCTGCGGCTGGCCCTCCTCGCCGCCGTCCTCGTGGCCCTGCCCGCCTCGGCGCAGTCGGGGACGGCCGCGGCCGAGTTCCTCAACGTCCCGATCGGGGCCCGCGCGACGGCCATGGGCGGGGCCTTCGGGGCCACGGCCGCCGACGCCTCCGCGCTCTACTGGAACCCGGCCGGCCTCGCCGGGATGCGCGACGCGCAGGCCCAGTTCGAGTACGCCCAGTGGTACGTCGGCTCCGACGTCAACTTCGCGTCCGCCGCCAGCCCGACGCCGTTCGGCGTGGTCGCCGTCGGCGTGACGGCGCTGACCTACGAGGACATGGACGTGATCGAGGAGAGCGGCAACAGCCAGCTCCCGTCGGGCGAGACGTTCGCGGCGGGTTCCTACGCCGTCTCGCTCGGCTACGGGCGCCAGCTGACCGACCGGTTCTCGCTGGGCGGGACCGTCAAGGTCGTCCGCGAGCAGATCGCCAACTCGTCGGCGACGGGCGTGGCGTTCGACGTGGGGACCCTCTTCGTGACGCCGTTCCGGGGCATCCGCCTCGGCGCCTCGATCGCCAACTTCGGCCCGAAGATGCGGATGGACGGGTCGGACCTGAACATCCCGTTCGACCCGCTCCCGGGCCAGAGCGGCAACAACAACGCGATCCCCGGCCGGATCGCGACGGACGCCTACGACCTCCCGCTCACGATGCGCGTCGGGCTGGCGACCGAGGTCTACGAGCAGGCCGGCACGCGCGTGACGGTCGCCGTCGACGCGCTCTCGCCGTCGGCCACGGGCCAGCACGTCAACGCGGGCGCCGAGGTGGGCCTGCTCGGCGGGCTCGTCCAGCTCCGCGGCGGCGTCCAGGAGCTGTTCCTGGAGGAGAGCCCGCGGTCGTTCACGCTCGGCGGTGGCCTCCGCTACGGGTTCGGCGGGCTCGACCTCTCGGCCGACTACGCCTACGAGGCCGCCGACTACTTCGACGGCGTCCACCGCCTCGCCGTCGGCCTCCGGTTCTAGGCCCTCCGGGGCCCCGTCGATTCCCCCTCATCCGGTTCTGTACACCGGGCACGAAAGCGCTTACACTGCGCCGAAGGCCCCTCTCGCCGGCTCCGCCGGCCCTTTCCCCCAACACGGGACACAACCCATGCGACCCACTGCTACTCACCTCGGGCGATGGCTCGGCCTGGCGGCCCTCGCGGCCGTCCTCGCGACGCCAGCCCTCGCCCAGCGGACCATCACGCTCCGCATGAACTCGGCCACCCAGCCGGACACGATCGCGGCCGACGCGGCGCTCGCCGGCGCCCAGGTCCGCGGCCAGGTCGCCAGCGGCACAGCCCTGCCCGACGGCAACACCATCGACTGGAACGACAACACGACGCTGATCCCCGAGAACGTCGGCGGCGACTACTGGCAGATCGAGTTCCAGATCCCGGACAACGAGGAGCTCAAGTTCAAGTTTTTCTTTGGACAGTCCGAGCCTGAGGGCGACCTGCCTGGCGGCTGGGAGGCCGGCGGCGACCAGGTGATCCCGGCCGGGACCGGCGACGTGGCGCTCGACCTCCACTACTTCGAGAAGGTCGCCGGCGACCAGAACTACGACTGGCGGCCGTTCGAGGCCGGCGGCGACTCGGTCGCCGTCTGGTTCCGGACCTACATCGACACGGAGGACGCGCTCTCGAAGGGGCTCGACCTCGACGACGGCTCGCTCGTCGTCGGCGTCCGTGGCGACAACGCCACCGGCGGCAGCCAGGACGGCGGCGCGACGACCATCGACTGGGGCTCGACCAACATCGTCCTCAACCGCGAGAGCGACAACCCCTCCTCGCCCGGTTTCAAGCTGTTCTCGGGCGCCGTGTCGTACCCGGCCTCGGCGATCGGCTCGACGCAGGCCTACAAGTTCTTCTTCTCGGACAGCGACACGGACGCCGGTTGGGAGAACGACATCGACGGCGGAAACCGGACGTTCACGATCCCGGCCCAGGACTCTACCCTCATGTGGAAGTTCTACAGCAACAGCCCCGCCAACGAGGGGACGGCTGTGACGGCCCTCGTCGGGTTCCAGGTCGACGTCTCGCCGATCTCCTCGATCGGCCTCTACCAGGTCGCCGACGACCTTGTTCAGGTCCGCGGTGGGTTCAACGGGTGGGACTGCCCCGACGACAACCAGGACGACTGCCTGCTCCAGCAGATCCCGGGCACGCCGGACTTCGCCCGTCAGGTGCCGATCACGGCCGCGCCGGGCGGCGACCCGCTCCCGTACAAGTTTTACGTCGACTTCCGCAATGCGGACGGGACCGCCCAGTTCCAAGACGCCGCGGGGAACGACCTCGACGTCGGCTGGGAGGAGCCGCTCGACTTCGGCGGCGGCAACCGGTTCTTCGACTTCTCCGGCACGGAGCAGACGCTCGACGAGCAGTTCTTCAACGGCGTCCGCCCCGGCAACGTCATCGCCGATGGCCAGTCGGTCGACCTCACGTTCATGGTCGACATGAGCGAGGCCACGATGTTTGAGGACGCACAGGGCCGCGCGTTCGACCCGGCCGCCGACACGGTCTCGGTCCAGTTCGAGGACGTGGTCTGGCTCCTGACGCAGGGGTACATCCCCGGTGGGGAGGACCTCGTCGACACGGGCTCTGGGGGCAACCTCGTCAACGGGTTCTCGCTCTCTGACCCCGACGGCGACCTCGTCTACACCGGTACGCTTACGATCAACGGCCCGACCTACAACGGGATCGGCTACCGGTACGTCTTCGCCAATGACGACGACGGCCTCCAGGCCGAGGGCTCGGGCGGGTTCGACGCTGGCCGGCGCCGCTATCGGTACATCACCGACGTCACCGCCGACGCGTTCTCGTTCGCGAAGGACACGTTCCGGCCGGCCGGCCCGGGCGTTCAGGCGATGCCGTGGGAGATCAACCCGACCGGTCCGTTCGAGCCGGGCGACGTGCAGTTCTCGGTGCCCGTCGGCTTCGTCGACGAGGGCCTTGCCGTGTCTATCGGGGACGACCCGTCCCGCGACGGCGACCTCGCGCTCGGGGCCGTCTACCCGAACCCGACGACGGGCCTCGCCCGCGTCGTCGTGACCGCCCCGGCCGAGGCGCCGGTGACGGTCCGCGTGTTCGACGTGACGGGCCGCGTGGTGGCCCGTGTGGTCGAGGGCGCGTTCGTCTCGGGCCGCCCGCTCGACATCGACACGCGCGGCCTCGCCGCCGGCCTCTACCTCGTCCGCGCCGAGAGCGAGGCGGGCGTGGCCATCCGGAGCCTGACGGTCGTCCGCTAGCGACGCCGGCCCGGGCCGCCCCGAGAGGGGAGGGCCCGGGCCGCTGCTTTCGCGCCGGCCGCCGTAGCAGGCGGCCGGCGTTTTTTCGATGCCCACCACGCCCATGCGCCCGTTCCTTCTCCTGGCCCTGCTCGCCTCGGCCCTCGTCCCGGTCGGGTCGGCGCCCGCCAGCGCCCAGTCGGTCGACGTCACGTTCCGGTTCCTGCCGGACCTCACGACGCCGCCGATCTCGCCCGTGTCCCGCGCCTTCGTGCCGGGCTCGTTCAACGACTGGGGCCCGAACAGCAGCGGGGTGATCGCCGCCGGCGCGCCGAGCCAGGCGGCCTACGAGCCGGCCCTCGCCGAGTACCGGTACACGACGACGCTCCAGGCCGGGCAGAGCTACGCCTACAAGGTCCACGTCCACCGCAACGCGGCCGGCACCGACTACGTCTGGCTGACGGACCCGCTCGGGACCGAGACGACCGGGCCCAACAACGACTCGGTCGTCCGCGTCGAGGACCCGTTCGTGTTCCAGATCGCGCGCGAGCAGAGCGGGACGGCCGAGGTCCGGGCCGTCTCGGCCGGCGTGTTCGGCACGGCCGCGGTCGCGGCCGTCACGTTCACCGTCAACGAGACGACGTACACCGACGGCATCGAGGACACGGGCGACGGCGTCTACCGCCTGGTGCTGCCCGAGGCGGTCGCCCCCGGCGCCTTCGTCCGCGTCGAGGCGACCGACGCGGAGGGCCGGACCGCCCGCGCCGAGGTCGGCGCGATCCCGCCCGAGGTGACGGACGCGCCCGTGCCCGAGGGGCTGGAGGACGGCATCACCTACGACCCGGCCGACCCGACGCGGGCCTGGCTCGTCCTCCGCGCGCCCGACAAGCAGTTCGTCTACGCCCTCGGCGACTTCAACGGCTGGACCGCCGACGAGGACGCCCTGATGTTCCGCGACACCACCGACCCGCTCGGCACGCGCTGGTGGATCGAGGTCACCGGCTTGACGCCCGGCGTCGAGTCCACCTTCCAGTACTGGGTCGACGGCACGACGTACGTCGCCGACCCGTACACGACGAAGGTCTACTTCCCCGGCGAGCCCGGATACCCCGACGAGGCCGTCGACTTCGACGTCGGCGTCCTGACCCCGGGCGCCTCGGCGTTCCCGTGGACCGACCAGGACTTCGTGGCGCCGGCGCAGGAGGACCTCGTGATCTACGAGCTGCTCGTCCGCGACTTCCTGCGCGACCACAGCTTCACGGCGCTCGCCGACACGCTCGACTACCTCGAGCGGCTCGGCGTCAACGCCATCGAGCTGATGCCCGTCTCGGAGTTCGACGGCGACGAGAGCTGGGGCTACAACCCGGCCTTCCACCTCGCCCTCGACAAGTATTACGGGACGCCCGACGAGTTCAAAGCCTTCGTCGACGCGGCCCACGCGCGCGGGATGGCCGTGATCCTCGACGTGGTCTACAACCACGCCACGAACCGGAGCCCGCTCGTCCGCCTCTACAACGGCGGCGGCTACGGCGACCCGAGCCCCGGCAACCCGTACTTCAACGCGACGATCCCCGACCCCTTCGTCTTCTTCCCGGCCGACTTCGACCACACGAACCCGCTCACGCAGCTCTGGCTCGACAAGGCCAACCGGTTCTGGCTCGACGAGTACCACGTCGACGGGTACCGCTTCGACTACACGGGCGGGTTCATGCCGTCGGGCGAGTTCTTCAGCTACAACGTCCCGCGGATCGAGCTGCTGGAGCGGATGATGGGCGAGCTCTGGGCGACAAACCCCGACGCGCTCATCATCCTGGAGCACCTCGTCGAGAACGGCCAGGAGTACCGCCGGCTGGCGGACTACCGCGCGCCCGGGAGCACGCGTCCGGGCCCGCTCCTCTGGCACAACATGAACCGGGCCTACAACCAGGGCTCGATGGGCTACCCGACGGCGACCGACTTCCCGAGCGCGCTCACGGAGACCTACACGCCGAGCTGGTTCGGCGGCGTGCCCGTCGCGAACGTCGTGACCTACATGGAGAGCCACGACGAGCAGTGGATGATGTACCGGAACGAGGCCTACGGCAACAGCGCCGGCGCCTACGACGTGACCGACCTGTTCACGGCGCTCGACCGCCAGCGGCTGGCCGGCGTGTTCCTGTTCACCGTCCCGGGCCCGCGGATGATCTGGCAGTTCGGTGAGCTCGGCTACGGGGCCGGCCCGGGCGAGTGCCTCGTCAACGGCGACTACCCCGGCGAGTGCCCCAACGGCGTGCCCGGCCGCGTCGCCAACAAGCCGATCCGGTGGGACTACTGGAGCGACAGCGCCCAGCCCTTCCGCAACGGCTACTCGGGTACGCTGACGGCCGCCGACGAGACGGAGCGCCGCGAGCGCCGCGAGCTCTACGCCACGTGGGCCGCGCTCCTCGACCTCCGAAGCAACTATGACATCTTCCGGAGCCCCGACACCGAGGTCACGACGCGCCTCGGCCGCGTGCCCGACCGCTGGATCCGCCTCTCGCTCCCCGACGCCCCCGCCGGCCAGCCCACCGAGGCCGTCATCTTCGGCAACTTCGGGGTGACCGAGCAGTCGGTCACGCTCACGTTCGACGAGGCCGGGACGTGGTACGACTACTTCGACGACTCGGAGGCCGGGCTCCAGGCGGGCGTCCACACGGTCACACTCCGGCCGGGCGAGTACCACGTCTGGACGGACGTCGACGTGCCGTCGCCGGAGGGCGACCTCGGCGCCGTCGCGGAGGAAGGCGGGCCGGGCGACTTGGCGCCGGCGCGAATCGTCGCGCATCCGAACCCGACGGCCGGGCGGCTCGCGCTCCGCATCACGACGCACGACCCGGTCGAGGCGCCGATGGAGGTGTTTGACATGCTCGGCCGCCGCGTGCGGTCCGTGCCCATGCCGCTGGCGACGGGGTCTACGTCGGTCGAGGTCGACACGGACGGGCTCCCGGCCGGCGTGTACGTCGTCCGCTGGGGGCGCCACACGACGACCGTCTCGATTGTGCGATAGCACGCGGACCGCGCGTTCCCGGCCCATGACCGACTCCGCCCCGACCCCGTCCGCCTCGACGACGACGTGCCCGAGGCGGGCGCTCGCGCTCGCCGGCGCGCTCCTCCTCGCCGCCGCGCCGCTCGCCCAGCCCTCGCCGCCCGAGTGGGCGCAGGACGCCGTCTGGTACCAGATCTTCCCGGAGCGCTTCGCCAACGGCGACCCGTCGAACGACCCGACACGTGCCAGCCTGGAATGGCCGGAGAACGTGGGGGAGGACTGGGCCGTGACGCCGTGGACGGCCGACTGGTACCGCCGTGCGCCGTGGGAAGAAGCACGGGGCGAGGATTTCTACGACGACGGGGTCTTCGACCGTCGTCTCGGCGGCGACCTCCAGGGCGTCCTCGACCGGGTCGGCTACCTCGACTCGCTGGGCGTGACGGCCGTCTACTTCAACCCGGTCTTCTGGGCCGCGTCGCTCCACAAGTACGACGCGACGAGCTACCACCACATCGACCCGTTTTTTGGCCCCGATCCGGAGGGCGACATCGCGCTCGTGGAAGGGGAGACTGCCGACCCCGAAACGTGGGTGTGGACGAGCGCCGACCGGCTCTTCCTCGACCTCGTCGACGCGTTTCACGACCGCGGCATCCGGGTCGTGGTCGACGGCGTGTTCAACCACACCGGCACGCGGTTCTGGGCGTTCGACGACGTCCGCCGCAACCAGCGGGCGAGCCCCGTCGCCGATTGGTACGAGGTCACGGCGTGGGACGACCCGAGCACCCAGGCCGACGAGTTCGACTGGACCGGGTGGTGGGGCTTCAAGCCGCTGGCCGTCCTGGCGAACAACGAAGCGGGGACCGACCTCCACCCAGACGTCAAGGCCCACGTGTTCGACGCCACGCGCCGCTGGATGGACCCGGACGGCGACGGCGACCCGAGCGACGGCATTGACGGCTGGCGGCTTGACGTGGCGAACGAGGTGCCCGACGGGTTCTGGCGCGACTGGACGGCGCTCGTGGCCGAGATCAACCCCGATGCCGTGACGGTCGCCGAGGAGTGGGGCGACGCAGCGCCGTACCTCGAGCGGACCGGTTTCCACTCGACCATGAACTACCACGCGCTGGTCATCCCGCTCGACGCGTTCGCCTTCGACGGGCGGATCGACGGGGCGACGTTTGCCGACGAGGTCACGAGCCGGTTCGCGTCGTTCCCCGAGGCGACGCGGCCGGCGCTGATGAACGTCCTCGCGAGCCACGACACGGACCGCCTTGCGTCGATGATCGTCAACGGCGGGCTGGGGGCGAACTACGACCGCCTCGCGGGGCCGCGCGACACGCTGGCCTACCTCGTCCGCGCGCCGAGGCGAGCGGAGCGGGACCTCCAGCGGGCCGTCGTCGCGCTCCAGATGGCGATGCCCGGCGCGCCACACGTCTACTACGGCGACGAGGCCGGCATGTGGGGCGCCGACGACCCCGACGACCGGAAGCCGATGGTGTGGCCGGATCTCGACTACGAGTCCGAGTCGCGCGCCCCGCGCGGCCTGACGCGGGAGCCCGACCCGGTCGCCTTCGACTCGACGCTCTTCCGGTTCTACCAGCGCGCGATCGCCCTCCGCCAGTCCGACGTCGTGCTGCGCCGTGGTGACCTCGCCACGCTCGCCACGGCGGACCGCGCCGTGGCCTTCGAGCGCTCGCTCGGCGGCGACCGCCGCGTCGTCGCCTTCAACGCGGGCGACGAGAGCGTCTTCCTGGAGCTCTCCTCCGACGCCGTCCCCGAGCCGTTGACGCCCGTCTTCGTCTCCCGCGACGACGCCGGGCCGATCCCATCTCTCGTCGCGGCGCTGGACGAGGAGCGGGCGACCTACGGCCTCCGCGTACCGCCCCGCACGACCGTCGTCTACCGCCCGGCCGACCCGACCGACGTCCGCCCACGCGGGCTCGACGAGTAGATGCGCGCGCTCCTCCTCGCCGCGCTCCTGGCTCCGGCCGCGGTCGCGCAGGTCATGCCGATGGAGCGCGATCCTGCGCCGGCTGTCGACGGTCTCACCCCCGGCTCGCCAGCGGGCCGGGCGTTCGCCGAGGGCTGGGACGCCTTCGTGAGCCTCCAACTGGCCGATGCCGTCGACCTCTGGCGCGAGGCGGCGGACCTCAGCGACGAGCCGGCCGTGCGCGCGTGGCTGGCCGAGGCGCTCCGGCGCGTGGGGCAGCAGGCCCAGGAAGAGGCGCTCGTCCACGAGACCATCGGGGAGGCGCGGCGGGTGCTCGCCGCCGACGCGTGCCACGCGCAGGCCCACCTCGCCCTCGCCGACGCGTACAACGGGCAGTTCTTCGCCTGGCCCGGCGCCTCGGCCGACTCGACCGCGCTCCACCTCCAGCGCGCCGCGTCCTGCGACCCCGACGACGGCAACGTCTGGATGGCGATCTGGACCGAGTCCGCCCGCCTCGGTGACGCCGACACGGAGGCCGAGGCGCTCCGACGGCTCCACGAGATCGGCTTCTGGACGCCACCCGTCCTCGCCCTCGCCCGGTGGGCGCTCCGCAACCTGCCGCCCGACGCCGTCCTCCTGACCAACGGCGACGGGGACACGGTCCCGAGCCGGCTCCTCCAAGAAGTCGAGGGGCTTCGGCCGGACGTGGCCGTCGTCAACGTGCCGATGCTGGACCTCCCGGAGGTCGCCCATCGGACGGCCGAGGCGAACGGGCTTCCGCTGCCCGACTCCGTCGAGACGCACGTCGCACGCCACGACCCGCGCGGGAGCACCGCGACGCCCGACGGCCGCATCTACTCGCTGCGTGACGCTGTCGTCGACGGGTGGTTGGCGGCTCACTTCGACGGGACGCTCGGCCGGCCGCTCGTGGCCGCGATCACGCTCGACCCCGAGGTGCTCGGCACCAAGACCGAGATCGCCGATCACGTCGCCTACCTTGCCCCGTCCGAGACGTTCGGCTTCGACGCCCAGTTGGGCAGGGCGGCCGTCGCCGACCTCGACGGGACGGCGTTCGCGGGCCCGCTCGTGAGCAAGGGCGACCGGAGCCCGGTTCGCCGGATGATGCCGTTCGACCCAGCGGGCATCGTGCTCTTCCAGGCGCTCCAGACGGCCGTGGCGCTCGCGCAGGAGGGCGACTCCGAGGGCGCGGAGACCGTCTACGCCCAGGCCGTCGCGTTCTCGGTCACCTCCGGCCGTGCCGATGACCCCCTCGTCGGCGTCGCCCGCGAGTGGATCGACGACGCGGTGACGGGCCGGTGACCACGCCGTCGCCCACCCCGTCCGCCTCGGCGCCGAGGCGGAGCCCCCAGCGGGCGGAGCGCCGGCCTCCGTTCGTGCGTACCGTCCGTCTGATCTCCGTGCCTGCCATGCGCTTGCTCCTCGTCGCTCTCGGGTTCGCAGTCGCCGTCGGCGGCTGCGCGGGCGCGTCCGGCCCGCCGCCCGAGGGCGAGCCCGTCGTCGTTCGGATCTGGCACCAGAAAGACGCCGCCGAGCGCCAGTTCCTCGACGACTGGGCCGCGGCCTACAACGCGAGCCAGGACACCGTCCGCGTCGAGACGCTCTACAAGGAGACCGAGGAGCTCCGCAACCACTACGTCTTCGCCGCCATCGGTGGGAAGGGGCCGGACCTCATCTTCGGCCCGGCCGACAACATGGGCACGCTCGGCATCACCGAGACGATCCGCCCGCTCGACGACCTCGTCGACCCCGCCTTCCTGGCCGGCTTCACCGACGACGGCCGCGTGACCTACGACGGCCACCTCTACGGGCTGGCCGACCAGATCGGCAACCACCTCACGTTCGTCTACAACCCGGCCCTCCTGCCCGATCCGCCCGCGACGATGGCGGAGCTGGCCGCGCTCGGGAGCACGCTGACGCGGGACACCGACGGCGACGGCGACCCCGACCAGTACGCGCTCGTCTGGAACTACACCGAGCCGTTCTTCTTCATCCCGTTCCTCACCTCGTTCGGCGGCTGGGTGATGGACGACGCCGGCAACCCGACGCTCGACACGCCCGAGACCGTCGCCGCCATCCAGTACGTCCTCGACCTCCGCGACCGCTACGGCGTCATCCCGCGCGAGGCCGACTACGAGACGGCCAAGGCCCTGTTTCGGGACGACTACGCCGCGGCGACGATCGACGGCCCGTGGTCGTGGGGCGGCTACCAGGAGGCCGGCGTCGACGTCCAGCTCTCGCCGCTCCCGGTCAACGAGCAGACGGGCCTCTACGCCCAGCCGATGGCGGCGGCCAAGGCCTACTCGCTCAACCCGGCCGTCCCCGACTGGAAGCTCCCGACGGTCCTCGGCGTGCTCGAGCTCCTGACGGGCGACGCGATCCAGGCCCAGATGGCGCGCGAGCTGGCGACGATCCCCGTGCGCACGTCGGTCCGCGAGTCCGGCGTGATGCAATCGAGCGCGCTGCTCCGCCAGAGCCTCGCCCAGATCGAGCACTCGCGCCCGATGCCGACGGAGCCACAGATGCGCCAGATCTGGGACGCCATGCGCGGCCCGTACCAGCTCGTCATGAACGGCCAGGTCTCGGCGGCGGAGGGCGCCCGCCTCATGCAGGAGCAGGCCGAGAAGCGCATCGCCGACACGTTTTTGAACTGACGGACTCGGGACTGAGGGAAGAGGGGACCAGGGTCTCCATTCCGCAGTCCCCCAGTCCCCATCGTCCCCAGTCCCCACATGCTGAACGCCCCGAACGACGCGATGGGAGTCGAGGCGGCCACCCTCGCCTCGGCGCCCCAGCGGACGGGGCTGAGCGAGGCCGGCCGCCGCCGGTGGTTCCTGGCCGCCCTCCTCGGCCCGACGGCCGTCATCGTGCTGGCCGTGGTCGCCTTCCCGTTCGTCTACAACGTGGCGATCTCGTTCAGCAACATGAACATCTACACGCTGCGCGACTGGGAGCTCATCGGGCTCGACCAGTACGCGGCCGTGTTCCGGGAGCCGGCGTTCTGGAGCGTGTTCTTGAAGACCGTCATCTGGACCGTCGTGTGCGTGGCGTTCCACGTCGGGCTGGGCGTGCTGCTGGCGGTGCTCCTGCATCAGTCGTTCATCAAGGGGAAGAGCGCGTGGCGGGTGCTCCTCATCATCCCGTGGGCCGTGCCCCAGTACATCACGGCGCTGACGTGGCGCGGCGAGTTCAACTTCGAGTTCGGCGCGGTGAACCTCCTCATCGAGGGGCTCGGCGGGAGCGCGATCTCATGGCTCTCGGACCCCGTCACGGCCTTCGTCGCGGCCATCATCACGAACGTGTGGCTCGGCTTCCCGTTCATGATGGTGATCGCGCTCGGCGGGCTCCAGTCGATCCCGAAGGAGCTCTACGAGGCCGCCGAGGTCGATGGGGCCAGCGCCTGGACCCAGTTCCGCACGATCACGGCGCCGCTGCTCAAGCCGGTCATGGTGCCGGCCATCACGCTCGGGACGATCTGGACGTTCAACAACATCAACGTGGTCTGGCTCGTCTCGAACGGCGGCGAGCCGAACGACCAGACGCACATCTTGGTCAGCTACGTCTACGAGGCCGCGTTCTCGATGTACCGATTCGGGTGGGCGGCGGCGCTGTCGATGGTCATCTTCGCCGTGCTGTTCGTCTTTACGCAGGTGTTCCTGAACCGGACCCAGGCGACGGAGTCCGTGTACTAGCGCCTCGCCCCCTCCGCCTCGGCGCCGAGGCGGAGGGGGCGAGGCGCTAGTACACGGACTCCGTCGCCTGGGCTCCCCCCCGCGTGTCCCACCACGGCTTCGCTCTTCCCGTCCTCCCGATGCAGCCCTCCCGTCGCCCGTGGCGCCCCGTTCTCGCGGCGCTCCTGCTGGCGGTCGGCCTCGGCGCGTGCGGGGAGGAGCCGGCGGAGTCGCAGCTCGCGACCGAGGGGCCGGAGGCGCTCGTGGCGCTGGCCGTCGAGGTCGAGGCACCAGCGGAGGGCGACTCCCTCGGGGCCGTCCGCTCGACGTTCCAGGCCGACGCGGCCGGCGCCGCGTGGTACGACGCGCTCGCCGCGCCCGGCCGCGACCCGGCCATGGGCCTGACGGTCGGCGAGCGGACCGCCCTCCACTCGTGGCGCTGGTGGTCCGACGCCGACTCGGTCGCCCTCGGGCCAGCCGACCGGATCCGCGGCATCGCCCGGCCCGACGTCGCCGTCCGCTCCTACATGCAGCGCGACACGTCGGGGCTCGTCGCCCGCGTGCTCTCGCAGATCCAGGGCGACCGGCCGGCGCGTCTCAGCGAGCGCGTCACGCTGCTCGACGGGACCGGCGACGGGCAGGCCGCGCTCTTGGTGGAGGTCGCGGACTCCGTCGGCGTCGTCGGCTTCCGGCCGGTCCGGAGCGAGCTCCGCGCGGCCGGCGAGTACCGGATCCAGGATGTCGGGGGCGCGCTCGCCTTCGCCGCGGCGGGCGCCATCCCGACCGACACGGCCACCGTCCCCACCGGTGCCATCTGGACGGCCGTCGCGTCGGACGACGGCGAGGTCCGCTCCACGAGCGCCGCGGCCGACGTGCCCGAAGGCCGCGACCAGGCGTTCCGGCTCGGGGAGATCACCCTCCGGACGCCCGGCGCGCTCGCCATCGCGACCGGCGCCACGGCCGAGGCCGCCGCCGAGGCGGCCCGGCTCGTCCTCCGCACGGGGGACGCCCGACGGCGGGCGCGGAGCGAGCGGCTCGCCGAGGTCGTCGAGGCCGTCGTGTTCGACACGGAGGACGAGACGATGGACACGGCCTTCCGCTGGGCCGCCGCCACGCTCAGCTCGCTCGTCGTGCGCGACTCGGCGCGCGTGTCGGTCCTGCCCGGGCTGCCCGGCGCCGAGCCCGCGACGTACCCGACGGCCGCCCGGCTCGTCGGCGCCTTCCTCGACACGGGGCAGTGGGAGACCGCCCGCGCATTCCTCACCACGTACGGCGACGCGCAGGTGTTCGACCGCCGGTTCGACCTGCTCGGCCGCGCGCCCGACCTCGTCCGCCTCGGCGACGACGAGGACGACGTGTTCGCCACGGCCGACGGGACGCCGCTGTTCCTCGCCGCCGCCGGCGACTACGTCCGCACGACGGGCGACCGGTCGCTCGTCTCGGGCGGCCCGAACTTCTGGTTCAAGACGGTCTTCGCGCTCCGCGGCATCTACGAGCCCGACACCCGCAACGGCTCGGCGATGGACTCGCTCGGCTTCCTCGTGGCGAAGGGCCGGCGCGGGACGTGGCTCGAGGGCGACCCCGAGCGCGGCGGCATCGAGCGGCGCGGCGCCGTCGCCGAGGGGCAGGGCGCGCTCTATCGGTCGCTCCGCACCGCCACCCAGTTCGCCCGCATCATGGGCGTCTCGCAGCGGTCGTCGGCCACCTGGTACGCCGACACGGCGGCGGTGCTGGTGCGCGACTTCGACCGGCGGTTCGTCCGCGACGGCCTCGTAGCGGACCGGGTGGACGTCCGCGGGGCTTCAGCGGACCTCCGCCCCGGCGGGCTGCTGGCCCTCGCCGAGCTCGACGGGCTCCCGGCCGAGGCCCGCGCCCGGTACGCCCGCGCGCTCGCCGAGCGCCTCGTCTTCCGGTACGGCGTCGCCTCGCTCGCCCAGACCGACTCGACGTTCCACCCCTTCCTGAATGCGCCCGAGTTCTACACGCCCGAGTCGGCCCGGACGAACGGGGCGGTGTGGACCTGGCTGGCGGGCCCGGTCGCCACGCTGATGGCCGAGACGGGCGGGGCGGCGCCGGCCGCCGAGCTCGTCCAGTCGCAGGCCGAGCTCCTGCTCGACGCGGGCGCCGTCGGCGCGATCCCGGAGCTCGTCGCCGGCCACCCCCGCTCGGCCGAGGCGCCGCCCGAGGTGGGCGGGGCGCCGGTCAACCCGTGGAGCCTCGCCGGCTTCATCGAGGGGACGATCGAGGGCCTCGTCGGCGTGCGCTACGTCAGTGCCGACACGCTCGCGCTCGCGCCGCGGCTCCCCGAGGCGTGGGGGGCGACGACCGTCCGCCTCCGCCTCGGCGGCGGCGCGGTGGCCCTCCGGCTGGCGTCCGGCGTCGACGGCGTCGAGGCGCAGGTCGAGCCGTCCGGGGACCTGCCGGAAGGCGCGACCCTCCTGCTGGAGGGCGGGGGCCGGCGCGTGGCCATGCCGCTCGCGACGGTGCAGGGCGACACGCTGGTGACGCCGCGCGAGTCGTTCACCGTGTCCGTCACGAGCGGCGGCGCGACCGTGGACGGCGAGGAGGCGCCCTCGTCGGCGGTGGCGAGCACGGCCAGCGTGTGGGAGGGCTTCGCCTTCGCCGAGCCCGAGCTCCGCGACGAGTACCCGGTGATGCGGGCCGTCGAGAACCAGCGCGCGCTCGGCGACAACCAGATCCTCCGTGACAACCCGTCGGCGTCGGTCTCGCTCACCCAGACCGACCCGCAGGGCGACGACTGGGGCGCGACGAGCACCTTCACCTATCCCGAGGGCGTCGAGCCCGGCGTCCTCGACGCGACGTACATGGAAGTCGCCCGGGACGACTCGACGACGTACTTCCGCGCCGAGTTCGTCGGCCTCGCCGACCCCGGCCAGACGATCGTCGCCTTCGCCATCGACCTGGAGGAGGGCGGGGCGCGCACCGTCGGCCGGGGCGCCGACTACGACTTCCCCGAGGAGGGCGGCTACGAGTACGTGATCTTCGTCGGCGACGGCCTGATGGCGCTCGACGCGGCCGGCCGCGAGGTCGGCCGGCTCGGCTCCGGCACCGTCTTCGATCCCGAGACGGGCTCGCTCCAGTTCGCCCTCCCGACGTTCGTCGTCCCGTCGCTGGGGCGCTCGCGCGTGACGATGCTCGTCGGCGCGCTCGAGCCCGACGGCGGCGTCGGGAGCTTCCGGCGGGTCGAGCGCGAGGCCTCCGAGGAGACCGGCGGGGGCCGCGTCGACACCCGTTCGCCCAACGTCTACGACGTCGTCGTAGGCCGGACCCGCTGACCATGAAGACCATCCTGTCCCGCGTCGGCTCGTACGCGATCCTGGCCCTGTTCGTCTTCATCGCGGTCTTCCCGATCTCGCGGATCCTGACGATCTCGCTCCGCCCGAGCGACCAGCTCCTCTCGCGGTCGCTCGCGGTCATCCCAGACGGCGCGACGCTCGACAACTACCGTCAGCTCCTCACGGAGACGCCGTTCCTGCAGTGGCTCGGCAACAGCCTCTTGGTGGCCGGCGTCGTCACGATCACGGGCGTGGCGCTGGCGAGCACGGCCGGGTACGCGCTCAGCCGACACCGCTTTAAGGGCCGGAAGGCGGCCCTCAGCGGCATCCTCGTGACCCAGATGTTCCCGGCGACGATGCTCCTGCTCCCGCTCTACATCGTCCTCATCGAGCTCGGGCTGATCAACTCCTACATCGGCATCGTCGTCATCTACTCGGCGACGGCGCTGCCCTTCTGCGTGTGGCAGATGAAGGGGTACTACGACACGATCCCGGCGTCGCTGGAGGAGGCCGCGCGGATTGACGGGGCCTCGCCGTGGCAGGCGTTCTACAAGGTGATCCTGCCCCTCGCGGCGCCGGCGCTCGTGATCACGGCGCTGTTCTCGTTCATGAGCGCGTGGAACGAGTACGTCGTGGCCGCGGTGGTCCTGCAGGACGTCGAGATGTTCACGATGCCGGTCGGGCTCAAGCTCTTCCAGGGGTCGATGTCGTCGCAGTGGGGGCTCTACGCGGCCGGGTCGCTGCTCGTGTCGCTCCCGGTGATCGCGCTGTTCCTGGTCCTGAGCCGGTACCTCATCTCCGGCCTCACACTCGGCGCCGTCAAGGGCTGACTCCTCCGACCTCGACGCCGAGGCGGGCCTACCAGCGTTTCGGCGCCGGCAGGACGCCGAGCACGGCGAACGCCGCGTGGTAGAACGCGGAGAGCCCGTCGAGGACGGGCTGCCAGAGGCGGAGGTCGGGCTCGTCGCCGAGGCCGTCGAGCACGTCGTTGACCACGGTCCGCTGGAGGAGGAGCTTGGCGGCGAGGAGGCCCCAGCCGTAGGGCACGCCGGTGGCGAGGTGGAGGAGCGGGGCGCCGAGCCACAGCGCGTAGTTGGCCGTGTGGAACAGGCCGAGCCCGAGGAGGACGCCGGCCGGGTAGTGGGACCCCGCGCTCGCGTGCCGACGCTTCTGGCGCCAGAACGTCGCCCAGTCCGGCGGGGCAGGGGAGGGGACCGCGGCTCGCGGGCTCCACACGTAGCGGACGGGCGCCGCGCCGCGCCGGGCGGCCTCCTGGACCAACAGGTCGTCGTCGCCGGAGAGCGAGCGGGCCGAGTGCTCGAACCCGCCGAGCCGCTCCAGCAGCCCCTTCGGATACGAGAGGTTGCGGCCGACGGCGTGCCACGGCCGTCCCCACCCGACGCCGGCCGCGGCGAGGGCCGCCGTCTGGACCGTCTCGTAGCGGGCGAACCGGTTGAGAACCCCCGCCTCGCGTACGAGCGGCCCGTACCCGACGAGGACCGCGCCGTCGTCACTTGTTTCCGCGCCGGCCTCCTCCGCCTCGGCGCCGGGGTGGGCGGACTCGGCGGTGGCGAAGCGCGTGATCGTCGCGAGCCAGTCGGGGCCGGGGCGCCCGTCGGCGTCGGTGAAGGCGAGGCGGTCGTGGGTCGCGGCGGCCGCCCCCCGTTCGATCGCGTGCTTCTTGGGCGGGAGCCCGGCCGCCTCGGGCTCGCCGTCGGCCACCTGGACGAGGCGGAGCGGGACCGGGAAGTCCTGCGCCCGCCACGCCACGAGTGGGGCCGTCCGGTCGGTCGACCGGTCGTCCACGACGACGACCTCGAACGGCCGGTGGGTCTGGGCGGCGAGCGCGTCGAGGAGCACCGGGAGGCGCTCGGCCTCGTCGCGCGCCGCCACGACGACGCTGATCGGCAGGGCCGGCACGGCCTCGACCTCCTCCGCCTCGGCGTCGAGGCGGGCGGCCTCGGCGGGGAGGCCCTCACCGCGATCTTCGGTCCCCGGCCCCCCACGCTGGTAGCGCGCCGCGAGAGCGGCGAGGACCGGGTCCGGCTCGGGCGTGACGCCCGCCGCCTCCCGGGCCCGCCGGATCCCGGCGCCGACCCACGCCCACCCGACGCACTGGGCGACGAACGCGGCGACGAGGACGAACAGCCAAAGAGTCGACGAGGCCAGCACGGGCGGGGGGGGAGGGGGCCGGGAAGATCGGCCCGCCCGGTATCTTGCGCGTCCCGCCGCCCCGTCCATGCCCACGCCTCCCGTCCGTCCCCCCGGCTTCCCCGACATGGGGTCGTTCTGGACGGTGGCCAACGGGCTGAGCTTCTCGCGGGCGGTCCTCGTGCTGCCGATCGCGTGGCTCGTCTACCGCGGCGGCCCCATCGGGCCGATGTTCGCGCTCATCGGGCTGGCGATCGCGACCGACTGGTTCGACGGACGCGTGGCGCGGTGGAGCAACACGGTCAGCGAGTGGGGGAAGGTCCTCGACGCGACGGCCGACAAGCTGGCGGCGGCGGCGGTCACGCTCGCGCTCCTGCTTCGGCCGCCCGAGGCCGGGCCGAGCCTCCCGCTGTGGTTCGTGGCCCTCGCCATCTCGCGCGACGCTCTCCTCGCATTGGGGGGGCTCGTCCAGACGCGCCGCCTCGGCCGGTTCACGTCGTCGCTGTGGAGCGGGAAGGTGGCCGTGACCGCGCTCGCCGTCACCGTCGTGGCCGCCCTGTTCAGGGCGGCGCCCGCCGTGATGGAGGCGCTCATCGGGCTGACGGCCGGCGTCATGGCCTACTCCATCGTCAAGTACGGTGTCCGGTTCGCGGCCATCATGCGCCACGGGCCCGCCGCGCTGGAGCCCGACGGCAACACGCTTCGCCCCGAGCACCGCGTCGTGCGGGCGGAGGACGAGGGGCGGTAGTCCGCCTCGGCGGCCCGCTCCGACGCCGGGCCGAGGCGGGCGGACTCGCTGAACCTCCGTGCGCCGATTCCTCGTCTCCTCTTTTCTTCCCGGCCGGATCCGCCCGTCCGCCGGGCCGGTATCGCCCCAACGACACACGCACCCACCCGCATTTCCCATGGCCCTGTTCGGGTTTGGACGCAGCAAAGAGAAGCAGGAGTCGCTCGAGGCCGGCCTCGAGAAGACCCGGACCGGCCTGTTCGACAAGCTCAGCCGCGCCGTCGCCGGCAAGGACACCGTCGACGACGAGGTCCTCGACGACCTCGAGGAGGTCCTCGTGACGTCCGACGTCGGCGTCAACACCACGGTCGAGATCATCCGCCGGATCGAGGCGCGTGTGGCCGAGGACAAGTACGTCTCGACGAAGGAGCTCCAGGGCCTCATGCGGGCCGAGATCGCCGAGCTCCTGCTCTCGCACGCGCCGGAGCGCCCGGCCGATTTCGACGCGCCACTCCCGAACCAGCCGCACGTCGTGATGGTCGTCGGCGTCAACGGCGTCGGGAAGACGACGTCGATCGGCAAGATCGCCCACCACTACAAGGAGGCCGGCAAGAAGGTGCTCCTCGGCGCGGCCGACACGTTCCGGGCCGCGGCCACCGAGCAACTTGACGTGTGGGCTCAGCGGGCCGGCGTCGAGATCATCAAGCAGTACCAGGGCGCCGACCCCGCGGCCGTCGCCTTCGACACGCTCGCGGCGGCGAAGTCGCGCGGCGCCGACGTCGTCCTCATCGACACGGCCGGCCGGCTCCACAACCAGGTCGGGTTGATGGACGAGCTCGCGAAGGTCCGCCGGGTCATGGACCGCCAGGTGCCCGGGGCCCCGCACGAGGTGCTCCTCGTGCTCGACGCGAGCACCGGCCAGAACGCGATGCGCCAGGCCGAGGCCTTTACCCAGTCCGTCGAGGTCACCGGCCTCGTGCTGACGAAGCTCGACGGGACGGCCAAGGGGGGCATCGTGATTGGCATTTCCAACGAGTTCCAGATACCCGTTAAGTACATCGGCGTCGGCGAGGGGATCGGGGACCTCCAGGTCTTCGACCGCGCAGCGTTCGTCGCGGCCCTCTTCGGAGACGCCGCGGCGGCCTAACGGGCGGCCTCCTCGGACCCCGACGCCGGCCCACTCCGCTGGGCACGGGCCGACGACGGTTCGGCGCCCGCTGCGGACGGTTCGCGAAACGCGCTTGTGAAAGCGCTCCCGCGCGCCGCATCTTCGACGATGGTACCATGCCAGCCGCCCATCCCTTCCCCGCACTTGTCGAGCCTATGCGCGCTCGCTACTCCTTCCGCTCCGGTCTCCGGGGCGCCCGGGCCGTCCTCCTGACCCTCGTCGCGGCGTTCTGCGTCGCCGCGCCGGCCCTCGCCCAGGCCGCCTACACGCCTGCCTTCGACGTCGAGGTCGTGACCCAGCGGGGCGACGCCGACGCCGCCCAGGCCCGCGTCGACGTCTACACGGCCGTCCCCAATACGAGCCTCCGGTTCCTCGCCCGCGCGGGCGGGTTCGAGGCGAGCTACGCCGTGACCGTCGGGCTCTACGCGCTCGACGCCGACGGCGAGCAGCAGGGCCTCGTCGTGAGCCGTACGTTCGAGCGCGAGGTGGCCGTCGCCGAGTACGAGGCGACGCAGGACGGCGAGCGCGAGGACCGGGCCGTCCAGTCGCTCGCCGTCGCGCCGGGCCGCTACCTCGTCGAGGTGGCCGTCGAGGACGGCGCCAGCGGCCGGTCGCTGAGCCGCGAGGTGGCCCACGTGGTCCGCGACGTGAGCGGGGCCGACGTCGCGATCTCCGACCCGCTCCTCCTCCGCGCCTACGACCCCGCCGCCGGGACGGCCACGCCGATCGTCGGGGCCACGGTCTCGACCGAGGACGAGGTCTTCTGGGTGTCCTACGAGCTCTACGCGCCCGCGCCGACCGACCTCGAGGTCACCTACGTCGTGACCGAGCAGAGCCGGGTCCGCGAGCGGCCGACGTTCGGCGCGCTCCTCGGGCTCGCGCCGCGCCAGCAGGCCGACCTCGGCACGCCCGTCGCCGTGACCGAGACGCTCGAGCTCGAGCCCGGGCGGACGCCCGCGGCCTTCCGTATCGAGACCGAGGCGCTCCAGGTCGGCGACTACACGCTCACCGTCCGCCTCGCGACGCCCGAGGGCCAGGAGATCGCCTCCGTCGACAAGCGGTTCGCCGTCCGCTGGATGGGCCTCGACAGCCAGATCGCCGACCTCGACCAGGCCATCGCCCAGCTCCGCTACGTGGCCAAGGACGACGAGCTCCGCGCCATCCGCAACGCGCCGACGCCCGAGGAGCAGCGCCGCCTGTTCCTCACCTTCTGGGACCGCCGCGACCCCTCGCCTGGCACCGCCCGGAACGAGCGGATGGAGGAGTACTACTTCCGCGTGGCCTACGCCAACGAGCGCTACAGCCGCTTCCACGACCGCGGCTGGAACACGGACCGCGGCGAGATCTTCATCCGCTTCGGCGAGCCGGACTACGTCGAGGACCACCCGTTCAACTACGGGACCCAGCCGTACCAGATCTGGAACTACTACGGCCAGGGCCGCCGGTTCATCTTCGTCGACGAGACGGGGATGGGCGACTTCCGTCTCCTGATCCCGCACTGGGACGACCGGACGCGAATGTGATCCCACGCCCGGGGCGACGACTTCTCTTGGCCGCGCTGGCGACGCTCGTCGTCGGCGCGGCTCCCGTTTGGGGGCAGTCGGTGAGGGGGTTCGTGACGGCCTCGGGGCGCGGGCCGCTCGCCGGGGCCAACGTGGCGCTCCAGCGCGTCGAGGCGGGCGCCCCTGCCGGGACGCTCCGCGGGGCCGTCGCCGACGCGCAGGGGTTCTACGAGGTCGGCGGGCTCGACCCCGGCCGCTACGCCGTCCGCGCGACCTACGTCGGCTACGCCGCGGCCTTCGACACGCTGGAGGTGGCCGACGGGCCGACGACGTGGAGCCCGGAGCTCGAGCCGGCCGGCGCGCTCGACGAGGTCGTCGTCCAGGCCGACGGCGGGGCGGCCGACGTCTCGGGCGGCCTCCAGAAGATCCGCCCGGCCGACCTCGGCCGGATCCCGTCGCCTGACGTCGCGGGCGACCTCGCCGTCTACCTCCAGTCGTTGCCCGGCGTCGTGACCGTCGGCGACCGCGGCGGCGGGCTGTTCGTCCGCGGTGGGACGCCGGCCCAGAATCTCGTCCTCGTCGACGGCGCGCCCGTGTTCCAGCCGTTCCACGCCATCGGGTTCTTCTCGGCGTTCCCCGAGGACCTCGTGGGC
The DNA here is from genome assembly GCF_002283365.1 of Rubrivirga marina. NCBI lineage: Bacteria > Pseudomonadati > Rhodothermota > Rhodothermia > Rhodothermales > Rubricoccaceae > Rubrivirga > Rubrivirga marina. The sequence goes on from NZ_MQWD01000001.1 coordinate 2,212,433, forward strand.
GCGGCCGATTTTTATGCCGGCGGCTACGGGCAGAAGTACACCGGGCGCGTGTCGTCGGTGCTCGACGTGACGCTCCGAGAGGGGAGCACCGAGAAACTCCAGGCGGCGGGGACGGTCGGCCCGTTCGTCGTCACGGCGCAGGGCGAGGGGCCGCTCGTCAAGGGGACGTCGTCGTGGATCGCCTCGGCGCGGACGTCCGTGGTCGAGCCGCTCGCCGAGGCCGTCGGGGTCGACGTCCCGCTCCGGTTCATGGACGGGCTCGTGAAGGTGTCGACGGCGTCGGCGGCGTCGCGGTGCTCGGCCCACGCGCTCGGGACGTACGACCGCGGCCGCCTCGACCGCGAGTCGGAGGACGCCTTCGAGTGGACGAACCTCGTCGTCGGCGGCCGGTGCATCTCGGCCCCGTCGGGGCTCGACGGGCGGATCGACATCGCCGCCAGCGTGAGCCACCTCGACAGCGGGATCGGCCCGGCCACGGAGTTCCTCCGGTCGGACGGCCGCGAGCGGGCGTCGCGCCTCACGGAGGGCCGGTTCTCGGCGGACCTTTCGCGCTCGCTGGGCTGGGCGCGTCTCCAGTTCGGCGCACGGGGCTCGATGATCGTCACGCGCTACCGGTTCGGCGACGACGCGACGGCGCGTGAGGAAGGCGACTTCCTGCTCGGCGGAGCGGCCCATGTCGGCCTCGAGGTCCCTCTGGGCCCGCTCACGGTGTCGCCCGGCGTGGCGCTGGTGATGAAGCCGTACTCGGAGTCGTTCGGCCTCGAGCCGCGCATTCGGGCGTCGCTCCTGCCGGCCGGGCCGCGGGGGCCGGAGCTCTCGGCCGCCGCCGGCCTCTACCGCCAGTCGCTCGTGGGGCTGACCGACGAGCGCGACGCGGCCTCGCCGTTCATCGCGTGGACCGGCCCGCCCCCGGGGTTCGACGAACAGACGGCGCTCCACGCCCTCGCCGGCGCCACGGTGCCCCTGAGTCGCGGTCTCCGCGTCGGCATCGAGGGCTATGCGCGGCGGATCGACGGGCTGCCGATCCCGATCTGGAGCGCGCGGACACAGTTCACGGTCCTCCCGGTCGAGGCCCGCTCGACGTCGGTCGGCGCCGACGCCCGCGTCGAATGGCAGCGCGGGCCGGCCTACACCTACGTCTCGTACGCCTATGGCGTGACGGAGTACCGGGCGGTGGACGGCCCCTTTCTCGTCCGAGGCGGCCGGTCCTACGACCGCTACAACCCGGCCCACGACCGGCGCCACCAGCTCCAGGTGGCCTTTCAACTGGACCTCGGGCGGATCGAGGCCGGGGCGCGCTGGCAGGTCGGGTCCGGCCTCCCGTACACGCGGCCGTACGGGTTCGACGTGGTCGTCCCGCCGTTCGGGCTGCCCGAAGTGACGACCGACCCCGGCTATCCGCGCGTCGTGTTCGAGCGGCCGTTCAACGGGCGGCTCCCCGCGTACCACCGGCTCGACGTGTCGGTCGGCACGGACCTGCGGGTCGGCGACGCGGCGCTTGACCTCCGGGCCGGCGCGATCAACACGTACAACCGCGACAACGTGTTCTACTACGACGTCTTCCGCGGGCGGCGCGTGAACCAACTCCCGCTGATCCCCTACGTCTCGGCGCGGCTCCGGACGCCGTGACCCGCCTCGGCGTTCTGCTCGGGGCGGCCGCGCTCGCGGCCTGCGAAGTCCCGTTCGACCCCCGCATCCCGTCGGACGACGTGGTCTCGCTGAGCGGCTACCTCGACGCCTCTGCCGACACCCAGTGGGTCCGCGTGGAGCGGCTCGACGCGACGACCGGGACGAGTGGGCGGCCGCTCCCGATTACGGTCACGCTCGTGGACGCCGCCAGCGGGGCCGAGGCGGCGCTCGTCCAGCGCGTGTGGCCGACCGTCGTCGGGCCGGCGCACCTGTTCTGGACCACGGCGGGCGTCGCGCCGGGCCGGTCCTACCGCCTCCACGTCGACACCGAGGCGGGCGCGGCCACGGCCACCGTCGTGACGCCGGACACGGCGGACTACGTGGTCTCGGTCGAATCGGGGCCTCAGAGCTGCCCGGCCATCGTCACGGTCTCGGGCGACGTCGACGTGGCGGACGTCCAGGCGGTGTTCCGGGTCGTCCGGGCGGGACGGCCGTCCGACGTCCGCATCAGCCACGCGGCGCGGGTCGAGCGGGCGCCCGACGGGACGGCGCGCGTCTCGCTCTACTACGCCGACGACGCCGACGAGGCGCTCGCCGTCGGTCAGATCCTGAGCTCGCAGATCCGCGTCTCGGTGTCGGCGACGGAGTGGCCCGTCCACCCGGGCGCGTCGATCGAGAGCGTGCTCCTCGAGCCGACGTTCGGCGCAGAGGGCCAGATCGAGGGCGGCGTCGGGTTCGTGGGGGGCGTGGTGTCCGAGTGGTATGCTTACGTGCCTCCCATCGAGCCGTGCTCGCGCCCATGACCCGCCGGCCGCTCCTGCTCGCCCTCGTCGTGTTGGCCGGGTGCGAGGTCCCGCTCGACCCGATCGAGGCGTCGGACCGCGTGTTCTCGCTGAGCGGGTACCTCGACACGTCCGCCGACACGCAGTGGGTCCGCGTCGAGCCCCTCGCGCGGACGGCCGGCGGCGACCCGGCCCCGATCGACGCCGTCGTGACGCTGACCGATCTGGGCGGCGGGGCGGAGGTCGTGCTTGAGCAACGGGTCCGGTCGTTCCCCTCCGGGCCGGCGCACCTGTTCTGGACGACGGCCGACGTCGCGCCGGGCCGGACGTACCGCCTCGACGCGCGCCGCCCGGACGGGGCCGAGACGACGACTGAGGTGGAGCTCCCCGCCGCGGGCACGTTCTCGGTCTCGCTCGTGACGGGCCCGCGGGTGTGTCCTACCGTCGTCGAGGTATCCGGGGCCGAGCGCGTCGTCGACGTCCAGTCGCGGTACGTGGTGCTCGAAGAGGGCGTGCCCGTCGAGTACCGGTTCTCCCATGCCGACACGTTCCGGCGGCAAGCCGACGGGTCCATCGCCGCCTCGGTCTACTACGCCGACGACGCGCGCGTGATGGGCCTCGACCCGCTTCTCGACCCCGCGTTCGCCGGCGTCCTCTCCTCGGACGTGGTCGCGGCCGTCGCCACCGAGGACTGGCCGGATCCCACCGGCCTGAGCCTGGAGGCCGTCCTCCAGATCGAGGGGTTCGGCGTCGAAGGCGGGGTTGGGTTCGTGGGCGGTGCGGTGACCGAGCGGCGGCCGTTCACGCCGGGCGTTCTGGAGAGCGGGTTCGGCAACCTCCTCCCGTGCACCACGACCCCGTGAGGCGCGCGGCCCTCCTCCTCGGGCTCGCGTTGGCTGCGTGCGAGGCGCCGCTCGACCCCATCGCGCCGTCGGACCGCGTGTTCTCGATGAGCGGCTACCTCGACGCCTCGGCCGACACGCAGTGGGTCCGCGTCGAGCCCTTCGGGACGGTCGCCGGACCCGTTTCGGGGAGCATCGACGCGGCGGTCACGCTCGTGACGCCCGACGGCGCACGCGTGCCCATGACGCAACGGGTCCGCGACTTCCAGACCGGGCCGGCCCACCTGTTCTGGACGACGGAGCCCGTCGGCGCGGGCATGACGTACCGCGTCGAGGCCGAGCGGAGCGACGGGGCGCTGGCTCGCGCGACCGTTCGCATGCCGGACGACGAGGCCGTGACGCTCACCCTCGTCGACGGCCTCATCAATTGCCCGACGCTCGTGATCGTGGAGGGGGCCGAACGGCTGGCGGACGTCCGGGCGCGGTACGAGTTGTTGGGCCCGGCCCGCGCGGGCGAGGTCTACGAGTTCTCGAAGCGGGCCTCGCTCACGCGAGGCGCCGGCGGGGCGTTCACCGCCCAGGTCTTCTTTGGCGAGGACGCGACCGCCATGGAGATCAACCTCTTCCCCGGCGTCGAGCCGATCGCGCCCGAGATCGTCGTCGCCGTCGCCACCGACGACTGGCCCGAGGTCGAGGGGCTCACCCTCGAGGAGGCGCTCGCGTCGGCCGAACTCGACCGGGTCGAGGGCGGTGTCGGGTTCATCGGCGGGACCGTCACGACGACGGCCCGCTTCATCCCGGGCTACGGGCTCCTCCCGTTCCCGCTCGACCCCCGGCCGCCGGAGCCCTGCTTCCCGTAGCCGGCGCGCGCCGTCGGTAGCTTGGGGCCGCCCCTCCCTGACGCCTCTCGTGGACGCCCCCCGCATCGTGTTCATGGGCACGCCGGACTTCGCCGTGCCCTCCCTCGACGCCCTCGTGGAGGCCGGCCTCGCGCCGGTCGCCGTCGTCACCGTGCCCGACAAGCCGGCGGGGCGGGGGCAGACGGTCCGGGCGTCGGCGGTGAAGCGGGCCGCCGAGCGGCACGGGCTGCCCGTCCTCCAGCCGGCCTCGGTGAAGGACCCGGCGTTCGCCGAGGAGGTCGCCGCGCTCGAACCGGACGTCCTCGCCGTCGTCGCCTTCCGGATCCTGCCGCCGGCCGTGTTCGAGGCCGCCCGCCTCGGCGCGTTCAACCTCCACGGCTCTCTCCTGCCGGCGTACCGCGGCGCCGCCCCGATCCAGCGCGCGCTCATGGACGGCGTCGAGGAGACCGGCGTGACGACGTTCTTCCTCCAGCGGACCGTCGACACGGGCAACGTGATCCTCCGCCGTCGGATCACCGTCGGGCCCGACGACACGGCCGGCGACGTCCACGACCGGCTCGCCGAGGTCGGCGCCGAGGCCGTGGTCGAGACGGTCCGCCAGATCGCCGCCGGAACGGCCGAGGCGGAGCCGCAGGACGACGCGCTCGCCAGCCCCGCGCCCAAGATCTTCCGCGAGGACGCCCTGCTCGATTGGTCACAGCCGGCGCGGGCGGTTCACAACCACGTCCGTGCCCTCTCGCCGTACCCCGGAGCCTGGACGACGTGGGAGGGGGAGACGCTCAAGGTCCTCCGCACGCGGTTCGAGGAGGCCCGCCTCGACGGCCCGCCGGGCCGCGTCACGGTCGACGACGGTCGGATGCTCGTCGCCTGCGGCGCGGATGCCGTCGAAGTCCTCGAGGTCCAGCGCGAGGGGAAACGCCGCATGGACGCCGCCGATTTTTTGAACGGGGCGGACGTCGATGGCGCCACGATCGGGACGTCGGCCTAGGCCGCGCGAGACCGCCCGTCCAGGCCCGGCACCGCGACCGGAGGGCGGCGTATCCTCCGCACGACCGGCCGACGCCCGCCCGTTCCGCCGCCCCCCGACGACGCCCCGGCATGA